>JBBSOS010000082.1:0-9006 GCA_038259505.1 Candidatus Limnocylindrales bacterium
CGCTGGTTGGTGATGCCGATACCCTGCAGGTCGGCCCCGGTCAGCGCTGCGCGCGTCAGCGCCTCCCGGGCGACGAGCAGTTGGCTCTCCCAGATCTCCTCCGCGTCGTGCTCCACGTGCCCGGGGGAGGGCAGGTACTGGGTGATCTCACGCTGCGCAGTCGCGACCGGCCAGCCGGCGCGATCGAACACGATGGCGCGGGACGAGCTCGTGCCCTGGTCGAGCGCCAGGATGTAGCGGCCCCGAACGGCGCCATCAGCCAACCGTGCCAGCCCCTCAGCGGCCGGCGGCAGCGCCGGCCGCGACATCCGCGACGTCGCCACCCCGGTCCGCGTCCAGCACCACGTCACGGAGCTGCGCGGCGGCATCCTCGGGCGTGATGTCCCGCTGGGGCTCGGCCAGCAGCTCATAGCCGACCATGAACTTGCGCACGTTCTGACGCAGCAACGGTGGCAGCACGTGGGCGTGCACCTGCCAGTGGTCGGTGTCGTCGGCGCCGAAGGGGGCCTGGTGCCAACCCATGGAGTATGGGAACGGCCGCTGGAACAGGCCGTCATAGCGCCGCAGCAGCCGGCTCAGCGTCCCAGCGAGCGAGTCGCGACCGGCCGCGCCCAGGTCTGCGAGGCGCGTCGCCGGAGCAGTGGGCAGGATGAGCGTCTCGTACGGCCAGGCCGCCCAATAGGGCACCACGACGAGCCAGTGCTCATCCTCCTCGACCACCCGCGGACCGCCGCGCTCCTGGGCCGCGTACGCCTGCAGCATCCGCTCACCGTGGCCGGCCGCGTATGCCCGCTGGCTGGCATCCTCGCGTGCCGCGTCGGTCGGCAGCGCCGAGCCGGCCCAGATCTGGCCGTGCGGGTGCGGGCTGGAAGCGCCCATCTCGGCGCCCCGGTTCTCGAACACCTGCACCCAGCGATACTCGCGACCGAGCTCAGTGGTCTGGTCGGCCCACATGTCCACGACGGTCCGGATATCCGCGACCGCCATGCTGGCCATGCCCAGGTCGTGTCGAGGAGAGAAGCACACCACCCGGCTCGTGCCTCGCTCACCCTCGGCCACGAGGAGACCGTCAGTCCGCCGGTCGGTCGGGCTCTCGGGCTGGAGTGCCGCGAAATCGTTCGTGAACACGAATGTGCCCGGATAGTCTGGATTGCGATCGCCGTTCGCGCGCACGTTGCCAGGACACAGATAGCATCTGGGGTCATGACGCGGCGGTTCCAGCCGGGTCGTGCTCTCGCGGCTGCCATGCCACGGGCGTTTGGTCCGGCCGACCGAGACCAGGACCCAACGGTCGAGCAGCGGGTCATGGCGGCGATGGGGATGTGCCCGTATCGGCGTGTCGACGTCACTGCCGATCGGGCGGGCGTCGCCGCCAGTGGGGCGGGCGTCGCTGACAGTGCCATCCGTCATGGCCGCTGGTCCATGGGGGCCTCGCGCCGCCACGCGACCACGTTGTCACCCCGGCGTGTCTCGCCGGCGATGACGAGCTCCTGCACCTGCTCGGTGAGGATGCCGCGGGCTACGTCGGGCAGACCCGCGTCGCTGATGAGCATGTCCGCCTGCGCGAACCGGGCGATGGTGCTCACGCCGATGACACCCCATTTCGAATGGTCCGCGACCACCACGAGTCGACGGCCCGCCTCGACCAGCGCCCGGTCGGTCTCCGCCTCGAGCATGTTGGGCGTCGTGAATCCGGCCCGCGGGTCCATGCCGTGGACACCCATCAGGACCAGATCGACGTTCACGGTCCGGAGTGCGGCAACCGCGAACGGGCCCGTGAGTGCGTCCGACGGTGTCCGAACGCCTCCGGTCAGGATGACCGTCTGGTCGGGCCGACCGCCGTGGTAGAGCACATCGGCCACCGGCACCGAGTTCGTGACCACCGTCAGGCTCGGGATATCCAGCAGCCGCCGGGCCACGGCGTAGGTCGTGGTGCCGGCCGAGATGGCGATGGCCTGGCCGGGGCTCACCAGCGCGGCAGCAGCGTCGGCGATGTGCTCCTTGGCCTCCTGCTGGAGCGCGACCTTGGCACTGAAGCCGGGCTCGAACAAGGCACTCGAGGGCATCATCGTGGCGCCCCCGTGGACCTTCTCCAGCAGGCCCTGCTCATGCAGGAGCTCCAGGTCGCGCCGGATGGTCATGTCCGAGACCTCCAGCTCGCGCACCAGGTCCGCGACCCGCACCCCACCGTCGGCACGGATGCGGTCGAGGATGTATGCGTGACGCTGGCGAGCGAGCACCGTTCGATGACCTCCGGGGCGATGGTGACGGTCGAGGCGCGGCCACGTCCGGACCGTCCGATGGCAGTTTCGCGCACAGACCCCCACAAGTCAACATCCGGACGATGCGCACGGTGTCGGGATGGTGTCGATACCTTGACAGGCCGGACATGGCGTGGCACCCTGCGTGTGAACCTGTGGGTTTCTGTTTACGAGCTCGACGAGTCGTCGAGCTGGACAGCCAACAAGGAGGAGGCACGCATGATCACTCCCGTCGCGTCGGGACATCATCGGCACGGGATCGGGCGGCTCGCGTTCGTCGCGGGCCTGGCATCCATCGCATTGGCGGGCGCGGTGCCGGCAGCGGCACAGTCACCCGCCGCGGGCGGGACCGTGACCCTGGGTTCGTACCAATCGGACGACACGCCCAAGGCCGCCCTGCAGGCAGGCGTCGATTACTGCGAGGAGCAGACCGGGCTGACGGTCAACATCAATACCGTCAACCACAACGACTTCCAGAACGCCATCACGTCGTACCTTCAGGCGACCCCGGACGACGTGTTCACGTGGTTCGCGGGCTACCGCCTCAAGTACTTCGCCGACCAGGGCCTCATCGCCCCCATCGATGATGTCTGGGCGAAGGTCGGCAGTGACTACTCGGACGGCTTCGCCAAGGCCGTCACGGGCAACGATGGCAAGATCTACATGATCCCGTGGGGCAACTACCCGTGGGTCGTGATGTATCGCAAGAGCTTGTTCGAGTCCAAGGGCTACACGGTCCCGACGACCTGGGACGAGTTCACGGCCCTCGCGGACAAGATGCAGACCGACGGCCTCATCCCGATGGCGTTCGCGGACAAGGACGGCTGGCCCGCCATGGGCACGTTCGACATCCTGAACATGCGCATCAACGGCTACCAGTTCCACCTCGACCTGATGGCCGGCAAGGAGAAGTGGACCGACCCCAAGGTCACGGCCGTCTTCGAAGCCTGGCAGAAGCTCCTGCCGTACTACTCCGATGGCGCGCTCGGAGCAACGTGGCAGGAAGGCGCTCAGCAGCTCATGTCCGATCCCCAGAAAGCCGGCATGTACTTCCTGGGCACGTTCGCGACCCAGCAGGCGACCGATCCGGCGATCGCGTCGGATATCGACTTCTTCCCGTTCCCGACGATGGGCACGCCGTTCGACGCGGAGCTGGGCATCGATGCACCCATCGACGGCTTCGCCCTGAGCCAGAAGGCGGCGAACCCCGAAGGCGGCAAGGCCCTCCTGGCCTGCCTCGCCACCGGTGCGGCCCAGAACAAGATCCTGGCCGTCGACCCGTCCAACGTCGGCGCGGCGAACGACGTCGACACCAGCGGCTATACGGCCGTCCAGAAGAAGGAAGCGGAGCTCATCGGGGCCTCGCACGCCATCGCCCAGTTCCTCGACCGTGACACGGTTCCGGCATTCGCCGGCCCGAACGGCATGCAGGGCCTGCTCCAGACCTTCCTGAGCGACCCCAACCAGGATCTGGCTGCCTACCAGCAGAGCATCCAGGACGCCTGGGACACGCTGTCCGTCCAGTAGTCACAGGACGCATCGGATCGGATCCGATCGGTGGCGTTCGGCGTCGCTGACACCGGCCCGGCCACCCCGTCGACACATGTCGACGGGGTGGTTCATGCATCCACCGACGAGGGCACCGGGGCCCGGACCGTGATGGGTCCGGCTTCGTGACTGCGACCACCACGGGCGCGCCGGGCAAGCCCGGCGCGCCGGGCAAGCCCGAACGACGTGGTCGCTACAGCGTCCTGAGCCGACGCGACAAGCTGACGCTCGGGGTGATGCTGGGCATCCCCACATTCCTGGTGTTCTTCTTCGTGCTCCTGCCCACGATCCTGTCCGTGGTGCTGTCGTTCACCAACTGGAATGGCATCACCCCCCTGGACAGGATCGACTTCACCGGCATCAAGAACTATCAGACCCTGTTCACCAAGTACCCACCGTTCTGGCCGGCACTCACCCACAACCTCATCTGGCTGGCCTGGTTCCTGCTCATCGCCACGCCCCTGGGCATGTTCATGGCGGTGCTCCTGGACAAGAACATCCGTGGCACGCGTGTCTACCAGAGCGTGCTGTACCTGCCCGTGGTGCTGTCGCTGGCCATCATCGGATTCATCTGGGAGCTCCAGTACTCGCCCAGGCAGGGCTTCATCAACGGCGTCCTGGGCACCAACCACCAGGGGAACATCATCGACTGGCTGGGCGACCGGAGCCTCAACCTGTGGGCAGTGCTGATCGCGGCCAGCTGGCGCCAGGTGGGCTACGTGATGATCCTGTACCTGGCCGGGCTCAAGGCGTTCGACCCCAGTCTCCGGGAGGCCGCGCAACTGGATGGCGCCAACGAGCGCCAGATGTTCTTCCGGGTCACGTTCCCGGTGCTGAAACCCATCAACATGGTGATCCTGGTCATCACCATCATCGAGTCGCTCCGCGCCTTCGACCTGGTCTACGTCATCAACAAGGGCCTCAACGGCCTGGAGTTGCTGTCGGTGCTCGTGACCAACAACATCATCGGCGAGGCACAGCGGGTGGGCTTCGGTTCGGCCATCGCCGTGGTCCTGCTGTGCATCTCGCTCGGACCGATCCTGTGGTACCTCACGCGCTCGATGCGCGAGGACGGGATGCAATGACGGCGGCGACCGTGGACCGCGATACCGTGAGCGGACGTCGCGAGAACCCGCATGAGACGCCGAAGCGTCGGGTCCTGCTTCACGCGTTCCTCATCTTCATGGCCATCGTCTGGCTGTTCCCGATCGCCTACGCCATCTACACCTCGTTCCGACCCTATGCCGAGACGAACCGGCTGGGTTACGTGTCCATCGGTGGCACGTACAACCTGGACAACTACCTGAACGCCTGGAACCGGGCGGAGTTGCCGCACTACTTCCTGAACACCGTCATCATCGTGGTACCCGCGGTCATCCTGGTGCTGCTCTTGGCATCGATGGCCGCGTTCGTGATGTCGCGCTACAGCTGGCGCGCCAACGTGCTGATGCTCATGGCGTTCACGGCGCTCAACCTGTTGCCACCCCAGATCATCATCACGCCGCTCTACAAGATGTATGTGATGTTGCCCATGTTCTCGCCCATCAGTGACAACGGCATCTGGTATGACCAGTACTTCTCGATCGCGCTCATCCACATCGCGTTCCAGATGGGCTTCTGTACATTCGTGCTGAGTAACTACATGAAGACGCTGCCCAAGGAGCTGAACGAGGCCGCGGTGGTGGACGGCGCGTCGGTCTGGACGACCTATCGCAAGGTCATCATGCCCCTCACCAAACCTGCCCTGGCGGCCCTCGCGACGCTCGAGGTCACGTTCATCTACAACGACTTCTTCTGGGCACTCATCCTCATGAAGCCGGGACCCAAGCTGCCCATCACGACCGCCATCAACAACTTGCAGGGTCAGTTCTTCACGGACAACAATCTGGTGGCCGCGGCGGCCGTGGTCATCGCGCTGCCCACGATCCTCGTCTACATCCTGCTCCAGAAGCAGTTCGTGGGCGGCCTCTCGTTGGGCTCCACCAAGGGATAGTGCAGGCTGTTCAAGTGGTCAGCTCGCCCGCGCCATCGACCGCCCGCACCTGCCACATCCGGGGTGTGCGCCCGGTCGCACCCGGATAGTCCCGCTCGACACGTGCCCACAGTCCAGCCACCGCCTCCGGTCGAGCCAGGGCAACGATGCAGCCGCCGAAGCCTGCGCCAGTCATGCGAGCGGCCACGACACCGGGGGTCACCATCGCGAGCTGCACGAGGAGGTCGATCTCGGGGCAACTGACCTCGTAGAGATCGCGCAGCGACGCATGGCTGGCCGCGAACAGCTCGCCGACTGCCACCAGATCGTCCGCCGCGAAAGCCTCCACCGTGCGCAGGACGCGATCGTTCTCCTCGATGACGTGGCGGGCGCGCATCTTCGCCTTCACGTCCAGGTCGGCAGCACGCGCAAGGAGCGACAGATCGACGTCGCGGAGCGCCCGCACGTCGGGGTCGAGCCGCTGCACCGTGGCCACGGCCAGCTCGCAATCGGCGCGGCGCTCGTTGTATTCGGACGTGACCAGCGTTCGGGGGACGCCGGAGTGGACGACGCAGATGGCCAGGCCGTCCGGCAGCGACACGGCCCGATGCTCGAGGCTTCGGCAATCGAGCATCACCGCAGCGCCGGCAACCCCGCATGCCGACGCGAACTGGTCCATCAGGCCACAGCGCATGCCCACATACTCGTTCTCCGCCCGCTGCGCGATGCGGGCCATCTCGAGCGGGGTCGCATCCGGGCCTCCCGCAGGGGAGAGTGCCCATGCCGAGGCCAGTTCGAGCGCAGCCGACGATGACAGGCCGGCTCCCTCGGGCAGGGTGCTCGACAGCACCCCCCGGAACCCCGAGACCGCCAGGCCGGTGCGCGACATCTCCCGTGCCGTGCCCGCGAGGTAGTCGGTCCAGACGCCCGCGGCGTCGCCGACATCGAGGATCGCGACCGCTGCGGTCTCACCCGTGGCCTCGAGGGTCAGGCTGGCGTGCCCATCGTCGGTCGGGACACATGCGATCGCGATCTCCAGATCGATGGCCGCCGGCAGCACGTAGCCATCGTTGTAGTCCGTGTGTTCACCGATGAGGTTCACGCGCCCGGGAGCCCGCACGACACGGACCACCCCGGCCGCCGCGGACCGGCCGGGTCCGTCCGCCACCAGGGCTACCAGCCGCTCCCGGTCGAGGCGTTCGGGCATGCCCATGATCATCTGGCCATCGTAACGGACGATCCTCCGTCCATCGGCTAGAGTTCCGCGGCTGGAGCCGACTGATGAGGTGGGCGGTACGAGCTCCACCAAGCGGAGGTACGGCGGCATGCCGGCAGGACGTGTGCGCGCGTGCGCGGGGCTGACGGTCGCCCTGGTGTTGACCTCCCTCGGATCTTCTGGTGCCGGGGCGTGGAGCGCCCAGGGCACGGACGCCGCCTCGGTGTCGGCATCGCGCGGGATGACAGCCGCCGCATCGGCGATCGCTCCGCCCGGACCCTGTCCGACCACCATGGCGCAGTCATCGATCAAGGCCGACATGGTGGGCACTGGCTGGACGGTCACGAGCGGGGACACGCCACGCCCTTTCCGGGTCAGGATCCTGGGGACGCTCCGGGACGGCATCGCACCCGGTCGCGACCTCGTCATCATCAAGGTCAGTGACCTGCCGGGCCAGCATGTCATCAGCAAGGGCCACGGCATCTGGGCAGGCATGTCAGGCTCACCGGTCTACTTGGGCGGCAAGCTCGCAGGTGCCGTGTCATACGGCTTCTCCAACGGACCGTCGCGTATCGGGGGCATGACCCCGGCGCGACAGATGGAGCGCATCACGAGCTACTCCACGCGCGACGCCACTGAGCGTCTGTCAGTGCCGCTCCCGCGATCCATGCGCACGACCGTCGGCCACGAGAGCGGGGTCTCCAGCGCATCGGTGTCCACCCTGGCCAGGCTGGAAGTGCCCATCGTCATCACGGGTGCGACCGGCAGCATCCGCAAGCAACTGACGCGCGACCTGCGCCGGGAGTTCGGCGCCATCAGGGTGCTGACCGGGTCCGCGACCTCCGCTTCGAGCGGTCAGACCCTCGCGGCGGCACCGGTGGCTGGCGGCAACCTCGCGGGCGTCATCTCGACTGGCGACATCACGATCGCCGCGGTCGGCACCACGACATCGGTGTGCGGCCACACCGTGCTGGGGTTCGGCCATCCCATGACCGGCAATGGCAGGGTCGCATTCGGTGCCGCGCGGGCGGACGCCATCACGATCGTGGATGATCCTGCCGGCACGCCGTTCAAGATGGCCAACGTCGGGCGCACCTTCGGCCTCCTGGACCAGGATCGGCTGTCGGGCATCCGGGCGACCATCGGCCGCGCCCCACGGAGCATCCCGGTCCTGGCGCGTGTCCGGGCCACGGACAGCGGCTACATCCGGACCGGCCGGACGTCCGTGACGACCTCGTCCTGGGTGCCCATCGTCGCCGCCAACCACCTGCTGTTCGATGTCATCACCGCCTCGGACAGCCAAGGGCCGGGTACCGCGATCCTGTCCTGGACCATCCGGGGTACCCGGCCGAACGGCCAGCACTGGTCCCTGGTGCGGACCGACCGGGTCGCATCGACCGACGTGGTGGCCCAGGACGCCGGCCAGTTGCTCCTGGACCAGCTCGTTGCCATCGACTCGACCGAGAGTGAGAAGGTCCGCTTCGACAGCGTCACGGTCGCTGCCACGGTGAGCCCCACGGTCAAGCGATACATCATCAAGTCCGCGCTCGTGTCCCGCAACGGTGGCCCCTGGAAGCAACGCTCGTCCGTCTCGGCTCGGCCGGGTGATGAGCTGCGCTTCAAGGTCGGGCTCAAGGTGTTCAAGGGCGGCACCACCACCCGCATCGTGACCCTGAAGGTGCCAACGAGCGCGTCCGGGGCCGGCTACCTGACCATCGGCTCCGACCAGTTCGGTGGCTCGGACTGCCAGTTCGACCCGAGCGCGTGCCCATCGTCATTCACGAGGTTGCTCGATGCGCTGCGGCACGCGCCCCGCAACGACGACCTCCAGGTGACCATGGACCTGTCCGACTTCGCAGACCGCGGGGTCAAGGTCACCCGCACGACCCGCTTGGACAAGGTGGTCGAGGGCAGCATCGACCTGGGCATCGAGATCCGCTGACCCTCGGGCCGCCCGGGACGGGTCTCGGGGGGCCTGAGGCAGTGCTCGGAGGCGGCCGGCGGCGCTC
>JBBSOS010000083.1:0-8870 GCA_038259505.1 Candidatus Limnocylindrales bacterium
CCGGGCCTCCCTCCTGCTCGATGACCTGGATGGACGGCACCGACATCTCCTCGGCTCGCCAGGGACCGACGGTCCCCCCGTTCTGGCAGACGTACATGCGCCCCCCTGCCCCTGCCACGCACGAATTCGGGCCGCCCGCCGTGTACGCGTATCGGCTGACACCGCGGTCGCGTTGCCACACGGATACCTGACTCCGGTAGCTCTCCACGAAGCAGATCCGCCCATCCGGCAGGACGGTCGGTCCCTCGGCCCAGCCCAGTCCCTCGGCAAGCAACTCCTGGTCGGTCATTTCACGGCTCCTGCTGTGATACCACGCACGATGTATCGCTGGATGAACAGCGAGAACAGGAAGATGGGGATGATCGTGACCACTCCAACGGTAGCCGCGACGTTCCAGTCGATGGGCCGCTGCGCGGAGATCAGGCCGGCCGCGCCGAGCGGGATCGTCTTGAGGCCCTGGGAGTTGACGATGTACAGGCCGACCAGGAACTCGTTCCAGATGAAGATCGCGGCGAAGATGGCGGCCACGATCAGCCCCGGCCGCAGGAGCGGCAGCATCACGCGCGTCAGGACGGTGAATCGCGTGCAGCCATCGACCATCGCCGCGTCATCCAGTTCCCGCGGGATCTCGTCGAAGAACCCGATCAGGATCCAGACCACGAGCGGCAGGCTGAAGGCGATGTAGGGGATGATCAGTCCCGACATCGTGTTGTCGAGGCCCAGGAAGCGCAGCATCAGCAGGATCGGGATGGCCACCGCGACCGCCGGCATGAACCGCAGGCTCAGGATCGTGGATGCCCAGTCGTCGCGACCGCGGAACGGGATCCTTGAGAACGCGTACGCGGCCGGCGTGCCGATGACGAGCGCGAGGCCCACCGACAGCGTCGTCGCGACGATCGAGTTCCAGGTGTACGAGATGAAGCCTCGGTCGAACAGCACGTCCCGGTAGTTCTTGACGATCTGGTCGATGTCGAAGTCGAGGGACGGCGGGACCTGGAGCACCTCGATGCGCGTCTTGGTGGAGATGAGCACGATCACCACGAATGGCGCCAGCCCCACGATGGCGATGGCGATCAGGAGCAGGTAGGCGAGGGCACGCTCCAGGCGACGCGTCAACATCGCGGCCTCAGATGGTGTCCGACCGGCGCAGGTTGACGCGCCGGACCAGGATCGCGAGGGAGATGGACGCGACCACGACCATCACGTACGCGAGGGACGATGCGTACCCGTAGCGCGTGAAGGTGAAGCCGTTCTCCCAGGTGTAGAAGCTGAGCGTCGTGGTCAGTCGACCCGGGCCGCCAAAGGTCAATCCGAACACGATATCGAACGACCGGAACGCGTCGATCGACCGGAACACGGCCGCGAACACGATGGCAGGCGCCAGGAGCGGCAGCGTGATGAGCCGGAGCGTGGACCGACGACCCGCCCCGTCGACCGACGACGCCTCGAACACATCCCGGGGCAGGGCCTGTAGCCGCGCGAATACGATGACCATCACGAAGGGAGTCCACTGCCACGAGTCGACGAGGACGAGCGTGACCAGCGCCAGCTTCGGGTCGGCCGTCCAGAGCGGCTTCGCGAATCCCAACTGCCCCAGGACGTAGTTGACCATGCCCCAGTCCGGGTTCAGGAGGGCACGCCACATGAGGCCGACCACCACGGGCGTGAGCAGCATCGGCAGGATGAGCACGCCGCGGACGAACCACGAGCCTCGAAGATGCAGGTCGAAGAACAGCGCGAGCGCCGTCCCCAGCACGACCTGGATGGCGATCGACGCGATGACCAGGATCGCCGTATTGGTGGCCGCCTGCCAGAAGATCGGGTCGGCGATGAGATCACGGTAGTTGTCGAGGCCGATGAAGGTGAACGAGCTGGTCGTCTGGCTCCAGTCGAAGAAGCTGATGCCAAGGCTGTAGATCAGCGGGAACACCGAGAACACGACCAGGTAGACGGCAGTCGGCGCGACGAGCAGCAGCACGTCCCGACGCCGATGCAGTGGATGCGAGGACCGGCGTCCACCGCTCGCCACGTCCCCACCTCCTCTCACCATCGAAGAGGCGGTGGCCGCCGGGCCACCGCCTCGTTCTGTGTCAGCCGTTGACACGGCGGGTCAGGGGGCCAGATGGCCACCCTTCTTGAGGATATCGACCGCGGTAGCCTGGGCATTCGCCATCGCCGTCGGAGCATCCTCGGCACCCGTCAAGGCGAGGTTGATCTCGCGCGCGACGGCGCCCACGATCTCGAACGTCTCGGGGATGTTCGCGATCTCGAGGGTCTGCGCGGACGCGATGGCCCTCACGGCTTCCGGGATGTAGGGCAGGGCCGCCACGATCTCCGCATCGGAGCCGGTCGATGTCCGGTTGGGGTCGGTCTGGTACGTCATGACCTGGTACTTCTCGAATGCCCTGGAGGTGATCTGCGTCATCAGCAGCCAGGCGCAGTCCTTGTTCTCCTGGGGCAGGTTTCGGGGGATGGCGAGGCCCCAGCCGCCGCGGACCGCGCGCGGGTTGCCGTCATCGGCCGGCATCGGTGCCACCGCCACGGTGTCCTTGACGGGTGAGTCGGGTCCATAGAGTGCGCCGGCGATGGTCGCCCACGCAGGCCACATGGCGACCTTGCCCGACTGGAACGCATCCAGCGCCTCGGTGAAGCCATAGCTCGTGACTGCCGATGGGGAATACGGCAGCAGATCGATCATGTTCTGCAGCGCGGCGATCCCCTCGGGGCTGTCGAGGTTGGTGGTCAGGGTCTGGTCGTTCTTGTCGCCGCTCGTGAGCTGACCGCCCATGGTGATGAAGCGGGTGTACCAGTCGACCAGGAAGTTGGAGACGTCGTTGGCGCCGACCATGGCACTTCCCGCGACATCGCCGGTGGTCAGGGTCTTGGCAGCGGCCAGGTATTCCTCCCACGTCGTTGGTACGGCCGGCTGTCCTTCGCCGCCCAGCAGATCCTTGCGATAGAACAGGATGGCCGAGCCGCTGTGGATGCCCGGGATCATGAACAACTGGTCGCCGCCGAACTGGCCCGTCGTCGGATCGAAGTAGCCGGTGTAGTCCAGCTGTCCGGCCGGGAAGTCGGCGAAGTCGTAGTCGGCTGGCGTCTTAGACGGGTCGTTGACGTAATCCTGGAGCGGCTCGAGCAGATCGGCGCCCGCGGTTCCCGCGACGTTGAACCCGATGACGTGGACGATGTCGAATGCCGACTCCGGGGACCGCAGGTTCTGGGCGATGGACTGGTTGAGGGCATCGAGCGCCATCGTAGTCAGTTCGATCTTCATGCCCGTGGCGGCTTCGATGTCCGCCTGCTTGTCCCGCAGACCCAGGTCGTCCCGCTCCCCGTCGACGAGCGCGATGCGGACCGTCTTGCCGGCACAGGCCATGGGGTCGAACGTTCCGCCGCTGGTCGCGGGAGACTGCGCGACCACAGCGCCGGTCCCGAGGACGGAACCGATGGCCACGGCAGCCATGCCGACAGCCAGCGTGCGCTGCCTGAGACCGCGCCGCCCGGAGCCCCCCTCCGTACGACCAGGCTTGGTATCGTGATCCACGATCGCTCCTCCTCCGGGAACACAGGTGAGCCGGCACACCGGCGGGCGACGAATCACCCGACCGTACCGGCCGCGTGACCGTACCGCAACCGCCGCGGGGATGTCAACAAACGTTTGCTGCCCTCTCGAGCGCCGGGCGGTGGCCCGAGGCCGGCGCCAGGGGGGCCGACGCTGGCGCCAGGGGGGCCGACGCTGGCGACTCAGCGGCTCGACGCACGCGCCCGCACCATGCGCGCCGTTTCCTCGATCGTCACGACGACCCGCCCGCGCTGATCACGCCCCGTGATGGTGCGCGTCACGCCGCCCCACCGCCCGGATGGGTCACGCTCGACGACGCCGAAACGGGACTCCGCGGTCAGGGTATCGCCAGGCACCACCGTCCCCGACAGCCGGATGCTCGGCCATCCGGTGGACATCGACCGAGCGAGGTCCTCGGCTGGGCCCGCGGCTGGCTCTGCGAGACCGATGACGATGGCCGCGGTCAGCGCACCCAGCACGACCGGCTTGCCGAAAGCGCCCAGGACCGCCCGATGGGCGTTGCCATGGACATCGCTGGCGTTATCGGTGACCCAGGCCAGCCACACGTGCTCTGCCTCGTCCAGGGTGCGGCCATGCGGATGGACGAGCACGCTTCCCGGGATCGCATCCTCCAGCCACCAGCCGGAGCTGCTTCCGGCGATGAGCCGATGTCGGTCAGCCAAGGCTGTCGAGGATGCCGGCGGGATCGTCAAAGGGCTGGCTGCGGATCCAGTCCACGTCGACCAGGTGGCCGAATCCGGGATGCTCGGGAAGGGGCTCCATCCGCCCCCCGCCGACGATGACCGGCTGGGGCAAGGGGTCATCCATGGGGTGGACACCTGTGTCGGGGATGCCCCACTCGATGGGATGGTCCGCGAATCCAAGCGCGGCCAGCACCTGGCTGTGGACGTGGGGGAACATGTGGGGCGCAAAGTCAAGACCCGCATCGAGCGCCTGGTCGATGACCCGACGGCCGCGTGTCAGGCCACCCATGCAGGTCAGGTCGACCCTTACCACGTCGACGGCACCCGCGGCGATGAGCGCCTCGGGAAAGTACGAGCCACCCTGCTCGTCGCCCATCGCGATGGGCACGTCGATCCGGTCACGCAGACGCCGCAGGATGCCCGCGTCGCCGGGCGGGAACACATCCTCGAACCAGCCGAGACCGACATCGGGGATGGACTCGATGAAGGCCGCCGCCGTGTTCACGTCCTCGTACACCCACGCGGCGTCCATGCCCAGCCAGGCGTCGGGTGCCGCCGCGCGCGCTGCCCGCAATCTCGCGGCGGACCGTTCGGCCGATCCGCCGATGGGTGCCTTGAAACGTCGCCAGCCGGCTGCGTACAGCTGCGCGGTCTGGGCACCGGTCTCCTCGGGACCCATGGTGCCGGGTGGATAGCCGATGATGGCCGTCGCGGGCATCGCCTGGTTCCGACCGCCGAGCAGACCCGCGATGGACTGGTCGCGCAGTCGTGCGGCCGCATCCCAGCAGGCAAGGTCCACGATTGACAGGGCGCGGAGCCCCAGGCCGGAAGCGTGCGAGGCGAGGCTTCGGCGCCACGCGACGTCGAAGGTCCGCTCACGGGCATCGATGGTCGTGCCCACATACAGCGCCGCGATGGTCTTGCGGATCTGCTCCGCGACGGCACCATCCCGGGTGAGCGTGTACATGAGGCCGTCCACGCCGCGGTCCGTACGCACACGAACGAGCACGAACTCCCGATGGCGCATGATCCACTCGCCGAATATCACGGGCGCCGGCAGGCGTGCCTCGATGGTCATCGCGTCGACGGCAGTGACGGTCGCGTCGCTCATGACTCGGACCCTGCGCTGCTCGCCCAGGCGCCTTGGGCAAGGAAGCCACCGTCCACGGTGAGATAGCTGCCGGTCATGAAGCTGGAGCGGTCACTGGCCAGGAACATGGCTGCCTGTGCGATGTCCTCCGGCACGCCCAGCCGGCCGAGCGGGTGGAACGCACCGTATCGGTGGAGTGTCTCGGTCAGGTCGCCGCCCTCGGCACGAGCGGCGGAGCGGACCAGATCCGAGTCGATGGTCCCGGGGCAGATGGCGTTGACGCGGATCCCTTCGGGCGCATAGTCGAGAGCCATGTTCCGGGTGAGCGACAGGATGCCACCCTTGCTGGCCGCGTAGGAGGGCACCCGCGGCATGGACTGGACGCCCTGGACGCTGGCCATGTTGATGACCGACCCACCGGGACCCGATCGACGGATGGCCGGCAGCGCGAACTTGGACATCAGGAAGGTGCCTCTGAGGTTGACACCCACGATGCGGTCCCAGATCTCGACGGGCGTATCCTCGACGTTGAAGTAGGCATCGATGGGCTGGATGCCCGCATTGTTGACCAGGACGTGGAGCGAGCCGAAGGTCGCCACCGTCTCCGACACCATGCGCTCGGCATCCGGGGCGCTCGATACATCGCCGACGACGACCAGGACCCGGGCACCCGTCTCCATCAACTCGTCCGCGAGCGCTGCCGCCGCGGCCCCGTTGACATCCGCGATGGCGACCGATGCACCTTCGCGTGCGAACGCACGCACGATGCCCTGACCGATACCCAGCGCGCCGCCGGTGACCAGCACCGTCCGACCGTCGAATTCCCCCATTGCATGCGCCTCCCATGTCTACCGTCAGTCGCCGAGCAGCGCCGTCGTCAGTCGCCCAGCAGTGTCCGATCCGGGAAGAAGAGTGGCACACCATGCATGCCCGGCACCCGGAGCCGTGTGACATGCCAGCGACCGATGTTGGGCACCAGCAGGATGTCCAGGTCGCCACCCGTGAAGGTGACGTTGGTGGGGGCCGCGAGCACGGTGCCCTCAGGGTCCTCGCCGATCACCTGTAGCCCGCCTGACGGCGACCATCGGTAGAGCGTGTCCGGTCGATAGCAGGCGATCACGACCCCGCCATCGCGAGTGAATGCGAGACCGTCCGGCACCGCGCCGGGGAAGTCGGCGATGACCCGCCGAGGCCCCGGACTGCCATCGGGGCCGATGTCGAACGCGACCATCCGCCCGGGCGTGCTCTCGAGCACCCACAACTCGCGGCCGTCCGGAGTGACCGCGAGACCATTGGGGAAATCGGCCGCATCCGCCGGCCAGACCTGGGTCCGGTCGGTGGCGGGCCCCGCGCCCGGCCGCACGACCAGGATCCGACCGTCACGACCCTTCCAGTGCCCCGAGTCGGACACGTAGTAGCTGCCATCTGGCGCGAATGCGCCCCAGTTGGGCGACACGAAGGGCACGTCCGGGACTCCCAAGGTCCACGTCACGGGTGCCGCGTCGCCGGGCGTCCAGCGCATCACCGCGTGATTGACCGGGTCGCAGGCGTAGATCCGACCCGCGCCATCCGCGGCCAGACCCAGTGTCCAGCCTCCGGTCGTGGCCACCTCGGTCGCGGAGTCGTCCGACCCCAGTCGGTAGATCTGACCCTTCTCGCCGCTGAGGTACACGGTACCGTCGGGCGCCACGCAGATCCCCTCCGCGTGGTCCACCCCGTTGGCAACCTGCTCCATCTCGTCGATCGCCACGATCGGGCTCATCCGCAACCTCCGTTCCTCGATCCTCTCGTTGCGGTACACATCATGGGTCGTTCGTGGTCAGGCTCGTCAGCCCCCGGACGTGATAACGCGCAGCTTCGGGTCGAGGTAGCGACGAAGGATGCGCTGCCAGCCCCAGCCCTTGCGGGCGCAGGCTGTGACGCCGTTCTCGGGCAGGTGCCAACCATCGTAGCTGCTGCCGCAGCCGCGTCCGCCACCTGACCAGCCGGACCGGAAGAACCTGCCCGACTTGCGCAGGCTCACGTTCCACGTCGCCTCGACGGCGGCACCGATCTTGGCCGAGACATGTACGGCGCCTTTGTAGTACTGGTCACCGTCCCGGATGTCATAGCACTTGCCACGGAGGCGGTAGCCGGACTGATGGTGCAGGGCGAACCACCATGCGTACTGCTTGATGGCGACCGCGCCGACCTTCAGGCTCTCCCGGGGCAGGTACGCCGGCCACGCCCCCGATGCCATGACCCGTGCGACATACGTCCTGAACGGGACCACCTCGACGCGTGCAGGCACGCTGGAGCCGCGGCGGTGCAATCGGAACACGCGGATGGTGGCCGGCGGTCGGGTCCGGCTGGACCAACTCGAGCACCCGGAAGACCGTGCCGACGACGCCTCCACGGCGGTGGCGACATGCGACACCGAGGTGGTGCCAGGCACGGCTAACAGGAACGCGAGCATCAGGGCACAGATGTTCACGGCAGGTCTCGTATTCTCGGCGCTCGCAGGGCGCCTTGTTCTCGCCGCACGCTCTTGGTGCACATGGCGGTTGCCAGACTGGGGCCTGTCCGCCGAGCGGCTGAGGAACGTACGGTAGCCCAGATCGCGCTGTCATGACCCGACAGGCCCGCAGAGTCTCTCGCCGTTCGCTGCGTTCCACCCAGTCCGGCATCGGCACGGTCGTCTGGCGATCGACTCCCACGTGATCGTACGGGCGGAGAAACGCCGCAGCCGGCGAGCCACTGGACCCGTCCCGACCCCACATCCGCCAGATCGATGCCGAGGTGCGGCAGAACGTCGGAGGAAGACCCGGATCGGGCGATGGACGGGGCTCCACAGGTCGCTGCTCCGCCCGTTCGATCCCCAGGCGATCAAGTAGGCTGGGCGCAGCCACACCCAGGGCAGCCACACCCAGGGCAGCCACACCCAGGGTGACCCGCCCGACACACCGGTCGCTATCATGGGTGGAAACGCTTGCGTCGCCGGTCGGTGTCCGGCATCGCCTCGCCGAGCGTCGGACCCAGACCTGGCTGGCACCCGATGCGCCCATCCGAACCGAGAGCAAACGGAGGTCCCATGGCACGCATCCCGATCGAGATGCCCAAGCTGGGCTATGACATGGAGACCGGCACCATCGCCGCCTGGGTCAAGAACGTCGGTGACACCGTCGCGCGCGGTGACGTGCTCGCCGAGATCGAGACCGAGAAGTCGACCGTGGAGATGGAGGCCCTCGCGGGCGGCACGCTCGTGGAGCAGACCCTGGAACCCGGTAACGAAGTGCCGGTCGGCTCGGTCATCGGGTACCTCGAGGACGGACAGTAGCCGCCGCAACCACGCCCACGGAGCGACACCACATGGCGGACGGACGACATCCGGTCACGTTCACGCCCATGCGCAAGGCGATCGCGCGACGCATGGTCCAGAGCAAGACCCAGGCCCCTCACTTCTACGTCTCGCGTGACCTCGAGATGGATGCCGGCCTCGATGCGCTCGCGACCCTCAATGCAGGTCGCGAGA
>JBBSOS010000084.1:0-8813 GCA_038259505.1 Candidatus Limnocylindrales bacterium
GGCCAGGATGTCCTGCCACGCCAGGCTACCATCGAGATCGTGGCGGCTGACGCCCACGATATCGGCGCGTGAGAGCAGCGCCGATGGTCCCGGCGCGATATGGGTGACACGCTCACCCGCGACCAGCCGCCGCAGGATGCCCTGCCAGCCGAGGACGACGCAGGCATCGGCTGACGGCTGCGCCGCCCATTCGTCGGGAAGCTCATTGGCGACCGTGGCCAGCATCCAGGCCGGCGCGTGCCGCCAGGTCGGGGGGACCCCATCGACGGCCATCGGTCCACCAGGATCGAGGCTCGTCTGGATGCGACCCGCTGGGCGCTCATCGTTGTCGAACACCGGTCCGTTGGGCAGCGGGGCCCGGATCAGCTCGACCCCCGCGTCCACCAGCAGGTCGAGTTCCCAGGCCGACATCGCCACAGGATCGAGCCCCACGAACGCGCCGGTGCGGATGCCGAGCCGGGCGCAGGCCAGGGCGCCATACGTGACGCCGCCACCCAGTCGCCAACCACGCGGGTCGGACCGGTCGATATCACGCGCGGCCGCTCCCACGACGATGATATCGGGGATATCCGCCTGCGCGCCGCCTGCCTGCGTCACGGGTCCTCCGTCGCGGTGGGCCACCTATACTCGCTCATCATGAGTCTGCGAGAGAGCGAACCGGTCTGGTTCTACGAACTGCACGAAGGGGACGATGACGTCTACAGCGACGTTCTGCTGGCCCACGACGTCGAGTATGACGAGCAGGAGCTGCTGGAACTGGTCCTCGAGGCACGGACCGCGGTCCTCGGGTCATACACCGAGGACACCCTCAGCGAGGCCATCGCCAATGAGCTCGCGCGGCGCCACGGGTTCCTGGTCGTCGATGACAGCCGGCTGCGGGTCGCCGTCAATGTGTCCGCCCAGGAGGGCGAGACGGGCGTCGCCGACGTCGACCTGGGTCCCATGGGCCGTGATGACGATGACGACCACCGGAGCATCCTCATCGATGTCGAGCCAGAGGAGCGGCTGTGGGGCACCGACTGACGGATGTGGGGCAGCGACTGACGGCTGGGGGCAGCGACTGACGGCTGCCGTGGCCACGCCGGCACCGGTCAGACGTTGAACAGGATCTCCGCGACATCCCCGTCGCGCATCCGGTAGGTCTTGCCTTCCGAACGCAGCTTGCCGGCCTTGCGCGCCTCGGCCGTCGAGCCGAGTGCCAGCAGGTCCTCCCAGCCCACGATCTCGGCCCGGATGAACCCGCGCGCGAGGTCAGTGTGGATGGCGCCCGCAGCATCCTGGGCCGTCGCGCCATCGGGGATCGTCCACGCGCGCGTCTCGTCCGGACCGGCCGTGAAGAAGGAGATGAGCCCGAGCAGCTGGTAGCTCAGTCGGATGACCCGGACGAGGCTGGAGCCCTCCAGGCCGAGGTCCTCCCGGAACACGGCCGCTTCCTCATCGGACAGCTCACCGACTTCCATCTCGATACGCGCCGAGAGCGCCTCCACCAGCGTCGCCCGATGGCTGACCCTGGCGCCGATCTCGGCGATCATGGCCGGGGCGCGGGCGATGTCGGCCTCACCGATATTGAGCAGTACCAGGACCGGCTTCTCGGTCAGGAACCGGAATCCCCGGATGCGCTTGGCATCGTCGTCCGCCAGCTCCAGGTCGCGGATGGGCCGCCCGCCCATGAGCGCGGGCAGGATCCGCTCCAGCACCTCCTGCTCCCTCTCGTTCGCCTCCCGTTCCGCGGGAGTGCCGTGCCGGCCACTGGTGCGCAGCTTGTCGACCCGCTTCTCCACGACGGCCAGGTCAGCGAACACGAACTCGAGCTCCAGTCGCTCGATGTCACGCCACGGATCCACCGTGCCGTCCGGATGGGCGACCGTGGGATCGTCGAACGCGCGGACCACGTGCAACAGCGCGTCGGCGGTCCGGAGACGGGCCAGCTGATCGGCGGGGATGTCCGCGGCGGTCGTGCCTTCGGGCGTGAGGGGTGGTGCCGGCAGGTCCACGTAGGTGACATCGGCCGGCACTTCCCGCTTCGGCTGGAAGCGTGCCGTCAGCTGCGTCAGGCGGTCGTCGGGCACCTTCACCACGCCCGTGTTGACGGTCAACCCGCCGAAGCCACCGGTCTCGGCGTGCCCGCGGGTGAGCGTGTTGAAGACGGTGGTCTTGCCCGACCGGGCGAGTCCCACGATGGCGATCTGCATCCGGTCTCAGTACCCCTTGGCGGTGTCGACGACGTTCTGGAGCGGTTCGCCCGCGATGTAGCGCACCAGGTTGTCACGGAACAGCTCGATGGTCCGGTCGAGCACCCTGCCGCTGGTCCATGATGTATGCGGCGTGACGATCAGGTTGGGCACCCCGTAGAGGGGTGAGTCCGGCGGCAGCGGCTCGTCCCGGAAGGCATCGAGCACCGCCCCCGCCATGGGCCCGTCGCGGAGTGCCCGAAGGAGCGCCCGTTCATCGATGAGCCCCCCGCGGGCGACGTTGATGAGCCACGAGCCAGGATGCATCCGCTCGAGCATGCGGGCGTCGAACAATCCCGTCGTAGCCGGGGTGAGCGGCAGTCCGAGGACGACCATGTCGCTCTCCGCCAGCAGCTCGGGCAGTTGGTCAGGTCGGAGGACCCGGTCGATACGCTCATCTGGCGGGTCGTCGGCGGTGCCGGGGTCGCCGCGCCGGATGGCGATGACCCGGGCGCCGAAGCCCAGGGCACGACTGGCCACCGCCCGGCCGATCGATCCGAGGCCGACCACGCCCACGGTCGTGTCCCGCATCTCGGTCGCCGGCAATGGCTGCCATGTCCGTTCCCGTTGCAGCTCCAGGAGCTGGGGCAGGCGGCGGATGATGGCCAGGATCATCATCAGCACGTATTCGGCGATGGGCTCGGAGAACACGCCCCGCGCGTTGGTGATGACGAGCCCCCGCCCAGCGGCGGACGGCACCAGCACCCGCTCCACGCCTGCGGTCGCGGAGTGGACCCAGGCCAGCCGGGGGGCACGCACCAGGATGCGCTCGAAGGTCGCCGCGGGCAGTGGGCCGCGGAGCATGACCTCGATGTCGTCGAGGGGACCGTCGGCGAGCCCTTCGAGCGACACGGTGACGAGCTTCGACCCGGGCGCGGCGGCACGGATACGCTCCAGGTCAACCTCGCGGTAGCGCGCGGACAGGATGGGCGTCAGTGCGATGGCGGCTGGCACGCCGCCGGGTCCCGAACCGGGCATCAGCGAGCCGGCCCGTCCACCAGCGCGTCGGGGACCACGCGTGCGACCCAGGCACGCGGTTCGTCCATCTCGGTGTCGGTGGGCAGCGAGGCCGGGCCGTCCCACAGATGACCGATGGCGCTCTCGCCACCCGCGGCATGGACGCCGGCCACGAAGCGTTCGCCGCGCCGATACTGCTCCATCTTGAGGTCCAGGCCCGTGAGGCGAGCGATGATCCGGTCGACGCCCCGGCGACGCTGGCGCCGGCGCGCCTCGAACCTGGTCCGGATCGAGGCGACGTCGGGCAGGACCTGCTCCCCCACCTCGTCCATGACCCAGTCGCTGAAGCCCTCCATCAGGCTCATCACCAGTTGCGTCTCCCGGAGCAGACCGCGTTGCTCGGGCGACATGAAGCCGGCCAGAGATCCCTCGGATGCAGCCGCCTTCCAGCGCGCCAGGAGGGAGCGGATGCCGCGCGCCTGGATCTCACGGGCCTCGGCCATGAAGCCACTGATCTGGCGTTCGAGACGATCACGCAGGTACGGCCGCAGCCAGGGGTGCGTCTCCAGCTCGAAGGCGTGGGTCGCCTCGTGCAAGGCGATCCACGTCCGGAAGTCGGCCACAGGGATGCCCAGGTTGCGTGCCGTCGCACGGATGTTCTCTTCCACGAACAGCAGCCGTCCGGGTGCCTCCTCCGCCGACAGCAGGGCGATGTCGTACTGGCCCAGGACGCGCGTGCCGAGATAGCCAAGGAGGAAGCCGACCTGGCGCGTGGCAAGGTATCGGTTCGCCATCATCGCGACCCCGGCGGCACCCGACGGGCGTCGGTTCGCGATGGTCGCCGCCTCGAGATGCGCCACAAGGTCCCGGAACACGCTCGTGTTCGCCTCTGCCCAGCCGGCACGATCCACGACCGCATGGCGCTCGACGACACCCGGCAATGGCGCGCCCAGGCGCCGCTCGAGGAGCGGTACGATCTGGCTCATCGCCGCCGAATATGCGGGCGCCGTCCGGGCAAGCTCGGCGGGAGTCAGTCGACCCGGGGCGTTGCGGAGCCGCCGCGCCGCGATGGCCTGGGCGGTCGCCCAGTCGACGACGCCGTCGGGGGCCGCCCGGTCGCCTCGATCCGCGAGATAGCGGGCCGCGATGCCTGCGCCGATGGCCATCCCCACGGCGGCCGCGCGGGCCAGTCTGGCCCGCGTCAGGACGCTGCCGACCACAGCCGCCTGGCCGGTCATCCCGGCGCACCGACAGGCGTCAGGAAGCCTTCGACCGGGATGCCGGGATGGAGCGCCACGCGATCCACCGTGGGTGGTCGCCCGCCGAACAGCCGCTGGGCGGTGTGAGCGAACAGGGCAGCGTCTCCGGTCGTCTCCAGGACATGGCGAGGCTCGTGGCCCGTCGGTGCGGCGAGACCATCGATGTCGAGCATGGTCGCGAGGGCACCGGCGATAGCAGCAGCGGGGTCGATGACCCGCACATCCGGCCCGACGGCCAGGTCGATGACATGCCCCAGGAGCGGGTAGTGGGTACAACCCAGGAGCAGCGTATCGATGGCGCCGTCCCCATCGAGGATGGGCTGCAGCGAGCTACGGACGACCGCAGCGACCTCTGCACCACCGAGCCGGCCGGACTCGACCAGGGGGACGAGGGCGGGCGTCGCATGTGCCCGGATGGAGGCATCGGGCCGCGCGGCCGCGATCGCCCGGAGAAAGGAACCGGAACGGATGGTGGTCTCGGTGGCGATCACGCCGATGCGTCCCGACGGTGACGCGTTGGCAGCAGCCGTGGCGCCGGGCCGGATGATGCCCAGGACGGGCACGCCGCTGCGCCGTTCGAGGTGCTCGAGCGCGACCGACGACGACGTGCTGCAGGCGACGACGACGGTCTTGACACCTCGGTCCAGCAAGCGGTCGAGGCACGCCCCGCTGAGGGCCACGATCTCATCGTCGGGACGCGACCCATACGGGGCCCGTGCGTTGTCCCCCAGGTAGATGGTGCTCTCGCCGGGCAGTCGCCGACGCAGCTCCCGCAGCACGGTCAGTCCGCCGACGCCGGAATCGAAGAGGCCGATCGGCCGCGGGTCGCTCATGGCGACCTCACCACGTCGTATCCGATGGCGCGGGGTGCCGACTCATCGAGCGGCGGCAACGCTTGCCGGGACCGGCCGTGACATGAGCGCGGTCGCGATACGCGCGACATCGATGCTGACCGGCGCCCGGGGCTCGACCAGCACGAACGGCACGCCCTGGTTGTTGGCGTCGACCACCAGGCGGCCATCGCTCGGCAGGGTGAAGTCGGGCGGACGGCCCAGTTGTTCGATGACGACGCGTGGCTCGATGGCACCCGGCGCCCCGGCGCGATTCAGCACATAGCAGACGCGCTCCATCGGGTAGCCGATGGCCTCGAACGTCTGGGCCATGAGCCGGGTGTTCCGGACCGCGGTCCAGTCGGCCGTGACCATCTCGATGATGACGTCACTCGCGTCGAAGTACGCGAGCACCATGTCCGTGACCACCGTGGGGGTATCGACGACCACGACGTTGTAGACGCGCTTGAGCAGTGACAGCGTCTTCTCCATGTCCCGCACGGTCACCATCTCGGCCATCTCCACCCGCGGCGGTGCCAGCAGGATGTCGATGCCCGACGGGTCTCGCCACACCACCTGCTCAAGGTCCGCCTCCGACACCCGGTCGGTGGGCAGCTGGAGCACCGATGGCGCCGAATCGGGCACCCGCAGCAGCGCCCGGACATCGCCGAACTGGAGGCTGCCATCGACGAGGATGACACGCATGCCGCGTTGCTGGGCCATGGCCACCGCGAGGTTGAACGCGAGGGTCGTCTTGCCCAGGCCACCCTTTGGTCCGTGAACGACGAACGTGCGCGAGGTCGAGTCGGGCGAGAGCGCGAGATGCTCCTGCTTGACCGCCTGCACGGCAGACATGAAGTCATAGCCGCTGAACGGCATCGACAGGACACGCACGATGCCCATCTCCGGAGCGATCTTCACTGGCCGCTGGGGCACCGTGATGAGCACCACCGGCAGGTCCACGCCCGAGGCCCGGATCCGTTCCAGGAGCTGGAGCCCGCCCAGCTTGCCCTGCAACAGGGAGTCGATCATCAGCACGTCCGGCCGAAGCTGGGCGACCTGATCGAGCGCCTGTCGGCCGTCTGCCAACACGTCCAGCAGTTGCACCTGATCCTGTGCGTTCAACAGGTTGCGGATGTACTGCGAGACCTGGGCGACGTCCTCGACGAGGAGCAGGCGAACATGCGCCGAAGTGCCGGACACGGGCGGACTATACAGAAACGGCGACGAGGATGATCCGTTCGGCCCCGGGCCCGAACGGCGTCAGCTGGTGATCACCGGCGAGGGACTCGATCCGCAGACCCGCTTCCCCTGCGTCGCGGACCAACTCCGCGGCACCGCGCAGGCTCAGTCGGTCGACACGGTGCGTGCGCGTCAGGGCGCCGGGGCCGGCGCCTGGCGCGACGGCATCGAACAGGGACGTCAGCGTGACCACCGACGTGGCGGCGTCGTGGCGCGCACTCGACGACTTGCAGACGGTGTCACCGGTCTCGGGGTCGACGCGGACCCAGTCAAGGATGAGGCGGCCGTCATACGTCGCGAGCTCCGCAGCATCGGGCAGCGCGACATCCACGATCGCCACACCGCCGGGCCGAAGATGCTCCGCCAGCACCCGCATCGCTCGCCGTTGCGCTTCTGGCCCGTCGAGCAGGAGCAGGCTGTTGAGCGCGATGAACGCCAAGCCGAACCGGCGCCCCAGGGAGACGGCCGTCAGATCGGCCTCGATGAACTCCGGCGTCCCCTCGACCCGTCCACCGGTCGCGGGCGCGTCCTCTGACCAGCGCCTCGCGGCGCGGGCCAGCATCGCGGCATCGTGATCGACGGCCGCCACCGCGTGCCCGGCATGAGCGAGCGGGACTGCAAGTCGTCCGCTGCCTGCCGCGAGCTCGAGCACCGGGTCACCTGTGCGCTCGGCCATCGCGAGATACAGGTCGAGGTCGCCCGGATCATCGAGCAGGTCCAGGTCGTAGTAGCGAGCGAGCCGCGCGGCCGTTGATCCGGCCCGGTCCAGGGTGGTCGCGGGCTCGACGGGGATACGCCCGATCCCAGTGTCCGCGTCGGGGGCCTGCGTATCGGCGTGCGTGCTAGCCACCCCAGGACCCCGGGCCAGCAGCCGCCACGAGCGGGGCATCGGCCGCACCGCGTTCGGCCTCCCCACGATCGGTCGATCGGCGATGGGCGATGCCACTGATCGTCTCGAGCACGCACCGGTGAGCGGCCATCGCGGTCACCTCGGCGTGATCGTACGCCGGCGACACCTCCATGACGTCCATGCCACATAGCTCGACGCCCGACGCGATGCGTCGGATCGCGCGCAGCAACTCGCGGGTCGACAGGCCACCGGGCTCCGGGGTGCCCGTGCCGGGCGCGACGCCCGGATCGAGGACATCGATGTCGATCGACAGGTAGACCAGATCGGCGACGGCGAGGATCTCCGCGATCGCGTCGTCCACGACCGCGTCGATACCCCGTTCCTCGATCTCGTGCATCAGGTGCCAGCGCATCCCCTGGGAGCGCATCCACGCGAACGTCTCCGGGGGCGGCCAGTAGCCACGGAGCCCGACCTGGACGAGCGCGCGACCATCGATGGCACCCGACTCGATGAGCCGCCGCATCGGGGTGCCGTGGCCCGCCCGGACCCCGTGCTCGTCATCGGCCGTATCGGCATGCGCGTCGAAGTGGATCATGCCCACCCGTCTGGGCGATGCCATCTGCGCGACAGCGCTCACGACCGGCCAGGTGATGGAATGATCGCCGCCAAGGACGATGGGCAGGGCGCCGCTCGACAGCACGGCGAGCATGCGCTGGAAGGTCACCGCGTGGCCCCGCTCCGGCCATGCAGGCACGATGTCCACATCCCCGGCATCCACCACATCGAGGACCCGGAACGGTTCGATGTCCAGGGCCAGCGAGTAGGCGCCGCTGGTGGACGACGCCTGCCTGATGGCTCGCGGTCCGAAGCGCGCCCCGGGCCGATAGCTCACCCGGTCGTCGAACGGCACCCCCAGGATCGCGATGTCCGGCCCCCGCCGGTGCAGAGCGTCGATCTGGGTCATCAGGGGACGGTCGCAGAAGGCGACCGGCCCGGCATATCCGGGAGTATCGCCCGGTCCGAACATGGGGTACTCCTGGTCCCATCCGTTGGCGCGGCCATAGTCGGACGGTGATGTGTCGACAGATGCGGACATGACGCTGCCCTCGCGCAGCGCATCGCCGGTGTCGCCTGGATCCAGCGGGACGCGCCGCGACCCATGCTACGCCAGGGGCGCACCACGGGTCATGGGACGTTCGGGGACCCGGGGACATGACCGGTCACGCCGCTGACGACGGGCAGATGTCGCGATACGGGCAATAGCCACAGCCGACCTTGTCCGGCCGTGCCGGGAACGCGCCGGACCGGATGCCGGTGGCAGCCTCGGCGAGGATGCGCCGGGCGCGATCGAGTCGCCTGGGCTCGGGCGCCACATGGCCCACGACACCGCTGTCGAGGAAATGGAGTTCCATGTGTCGCGGCAACTGACCGGTCTCGGCTTCCC
>JBBSOS010000085.1:0-8745 GCA_038259505.1 Candidatus Limnocylindrales bacterium
AGGGCGAGGGTCAGGGTCACGATCGCCTCGCCCGTGAGATAGCCGACCGCCACGGCGGGTTCGGGTGGCGAGTAGCCCGAGACCTGGGCAACGATGGCGATGGCCAGCAACCCGGAGGCGAGCGCATACAGGGCGGTGATGATGACCAGGCCGAGCCAGCGGCCGAGGACGACATCCGCGCGACTGATGGGCCTCGCGAGGACCGCGAGCAGGGTGCCCGATTCCACGTCGCTGGCGATGGCCGGTGCTGCCAGGAACGCGGCCGACATGGCCAGCACGAAGCTGAACATGAAGGCCACGAACACCAGCACCTGTGACACGCCCAGACTGATCCGGATCTCGTTCATGCCCGCGCCGCGGGCGGCGTCAACGAGCTGTGCGACGACCCAGCCGACCAGCAGGACGCTCACGATCGACAGGCCCAGGAGCACCCAGAACAGCCGTCGCCGCATGACCTCGCGGAGCGTCAGCATGCAGATCGCCGTGACCGCCCGGGGACTCATGGGGCCAGCGACCGGGGCAGTCGATAGGACTCGGTGGCGTCGGTCACGCCGCTTCGGACCAACTCCAGGAACAGGTCCTCGAGGGATCGCTGCACGGGCTCGACCGCGTGCACCCGGCCACCCGCTGCGACCAGCGCCGCGACGAGGTCTGGGGTCGCGTCGGGTTCGAACGGCTGGAGCAGGAAGTGGTCCGTGCCCACGGCCACGGGCGCGAAGCGACCCAGGACCCGGAGGGGATCCGGCAGGCCCGAGACCGCCACCCGGAGCGAGGGCTCACCCAGCAGCGCCCGCAGGCCGCCCGCCGCGATCACCCGGCCGCGGTGGATGACGATGACCTCGTCACAGACCCGCTCGACCTCACCCAGCAGGTGGGAGTTCAGGATGACCGAGGCGCCCCGCGACCGAGCGGCCCGGATGATGGTCCGGACATCGTCACGACCGACCGGGTCGAGTGCCGACGTGGGCTCGTCAAGGATCACCAGCCTGGGGTCGCCCAGGAGGGCGACGCCCAGCCCCAGGCGCTGCTGCATACCCTTGGAGAACGTGCCCACGCGATCACGTGCTCGACCCTCGAGACCGACGGTCGAGAGCGCGTGGTCGGTCCAGTCCGACCAGGAGGATCGAGGCAGCCCCGCGAGTCGACAATGGAGACGGACGACCTCCCGAGCCGTCAGCCACTGCGGGTATCGGAACAATTCCGGCAGGTATCCGACCGAGCGGCGCGCGAGCCGGTCGCCGAGCGGCCGGTCCAGGAGCGTGCCATCACCGGACGTGGGACGTGCCAGCCCCAGGAGCAGCTTGATGGTGGTGGTCTTGCCGGCGCCAGTCGGTCCGAGGAGACCCACGACCTGGCCGGGTCGCACCGTCAGGTCGAGCGACTCCAGGGCGACATGGGTGCCGTAGGTCTTGCGCAGTCCGCGCGTCTCGACCATCGGCGAGACTGGGGTCAGCGGCAGCGCAGGCGTCAGCGGTGGTGCCCCGGAGGGCGGTGGTGCCCCGGACAGGGGTGGGATCGAGGACACAGGCGCAGTCAGGGATGCGTGGCTGGCGACGGTCGAGGCACGTCCAGGAGATCCAGCAACTGCCACATGTCCACGACGGTCGGCACCAACCGATCGGGAGGTACCTGCGGGGCTCCGGCGGCATCACGATCCATCAGGACTGCGCGCATCCCGACGCGTCGTGCTCCCTCGATGTCGGCCGGACGCGAATCGCCAACGTGGACGGCGTCACCGGCCGCGACGCCCATCAGCTCGAGGGCATGCCGGAAGATCCCCTCGGATGGCTTGAGGTAGCCGACCCGGTCACTGATCACGAGCGCCTCGAAATGCCGTGCCAGCTCCAGGGTGTGCAGCAGCTCCGGCGCCGTCCAGCCCCAGTTCGAGATGATGGCCAGCCGCAGTCCGGCCGCCTGCAGCGCATCGAGGGCCGGCGGCACGTCGTCGAACACCCACCACGCGGCACGTTCCGTGAACGCGGCATCCAGCGACCGGAAGAAGGCGTCGGGCGGGGCGGCCACCCCGAGCTCGGTCAGGACCGCGGTGTCGAACCGCTTGAGCCGCTCGTACGATGCCTCCCTGCTGGCCTCGAACGGCCCCTCGACATGGTCGCGGTTGTTGCCGAACGTCCGGTCCAGGGCCGCACGCAGTTCATCCGCGCCGACATCGACCCCATGGTCCGCGAGCACGCGTCGGTACACGGCGGACCAGGAAGGGTGCGCCCGGATGAGCGTGTCACCCAGGTCCAGGAACACGACGGACGGACGAGGCTCGAGTGGCGCTGCGGACATTGCCGCGAGTGTATCGGGCCGACCCATCGGCTGGCCTCGCCGGGACCGACTGGAAGTCGCCACGCCCATGACCGAGTGCACACGCAGCTGCCCGGGACCAGGGAGTGTCATCCACTGACGACGACTGGCGGCAACGCATACGTGTGCTCCGGGATGAATGACCAGTCGATCTCGTCCCCGACGGCATGCAGACCATGAGACATCCAGTCGGAGTCGACCGCAAGGAGCACCTGGTCACCGACGGCCAGCTCGTATTCCACCAATGGCCCCAGGAACGTGCTCGCGAGCACCCGCGCCCGGAGGCCAGCCTGGCCCACCCGCACCAGCTCGGGCCGCAGCACCACCGTCGCCTCCGAGCCGGCTCGATGTCCAGGTGCGGCCGGAACGGACACGACGATCCCGAACAGGGAGACGTCGAGCGTCTGAGGACCGACCCCCAGCACGGTGCCGTCCACGAAGTTCGCCCGCCCGATGAAGTCCGCCACGAATCGCGTCATGGGCCGCCGATACACGACGTCGGGGTGCCCGGCCTGCTCCACACGCCCGGCGTTCATGACGACGACCAGGTCCGACAGTGCCATGGCCTCCGCCTGGTCATGGGTGACGTAGACCGACGTCGTCCCCAACTGCTGCTGGATGCGACGGATCTCACCTCGGAGGGACAGCCGTAGCTTGGCGTCGAGGTTGGAGAGTGGTTCGTCGAACAGCAGCACGCGCGGTTCGATGGCCATGGCACGCGCCAACGCGACTCGCTGCTGCTGGCCGCCGGAAAGTTCGGAGGGCCTTCGCTGGCCGAGTCCGCGAAGGTTCACCAGGTCCAACGTCCGCTCCACGATCGCGCGCATCTCCCGTGCGGAGTGCCCGCGGAGTCGAACCCCATACGCCACGTTGTCGAACACCGTGAGGTGCGGGAACAACGCATAGGACTGGAACACCATGCCCATGCCCCGCTTGTCGGGCGTGAGTCTGGCCAGGTCGCTCCCATCGAGCAGGATGCGACCCGATGAGGGCGTTTCGAAACCCGCGATCATGCGCAGCGTGGTCGTCTTGCCGCATCCGGATGGACCCAGCAGTGTCACGAATGAGCCACCCGGCAATTCGAGGGTGACGTCGTCCACGGCGAGGACATCACTCCCCTCCGGTGAACGAAACCGTTTCGTGACACGCTCCAGTTGGAGTGTCGCGGGGGCCGTGGAAGCGGTTGCCGAGGACCGGCCGGTCACCGGTTCGCAGCCAGCTCGACGCTGGGGTTCCGGTCCGACCGCACGGTCGATCCCACGAGGACGGTCAGGAGTCCCATGGCCGCAAGGACGATGAGGATGAGGATCACGCAGTACGCGTAGGCGTTCCCATACCGTGCCGCGTCCGTCTCATTCAGGATCTGCTGGGTCATGATCCGGGTCTGCGGCGTGGTCAGGAAGATGATGGCGCTGATGGCGGTCATGGAGCGAGCGAACGAGTAGATGAGGCCGCTCAGGAATGCGGGCTTGATGAGCGGCAGGACGATCTTCCGGAACGTCTGGGTCTGGTTCGCGCCGAGCGACACCGAGGCCTCTTCGATGGATGGGTCGATCTGCTGCAGGGAGGCGGTCCCCGCCCGCAGACCCCCGGGCGCCGAGCGCACCACAAAGACCATCAGGATCGCCAGCGCACCGCCCAGGACTGCGGCACCACCCGTGAGCTTGGGGAAGACCGTGAAGCCCGCGATCTGCGTGGGGACGTTGAACGCCATCAGGTATCCGATGCCGAAGATGGTGCCGGGCACGGCCACCCCCAGCATCGTGCCGAAGTCGAGGCCGCCACGACCGATGAAGCGTCCTCTGACCACGAGGAACGCGATGATGATGCCCAGCAGCCCCGCAAGCGGTGTGGCGATCGACGCCAGCAGGGTCGTGTCCTGCACCGCCTGGATGCCGTATCCGAACAGGACCGCCTCGTAGTTCTTGAGCGTGAACGAGTTGTCCACGCCCAGCAGCTTGGTGAAGGAACCCAGCAGGATGGTCAGATACAGCAGCGTGATGAGGCCGGCGACCGCCATCGCGGCACCCAGCAATGCGTACCGGGCGGGCCGGCCAGTGACTTCCGTCAGCCGGCCCGTGGGCTTGCCTGTCACCGACACCACCGAGGCTCGTTCCGCGTAATATCGGTGAACGAAGTAGACGATCAGGCTCGGCACCAGGAGCAGCACCGCCAGGACCGACCCGGAGAGCATGTTGTATTCGCCGATGATCGCGATGTAGAGGCGGCTGGACAGGACCGTGAAGTTGCCACCGAGCACGAGCGGATTGCCCAGATCGGCGAGGGCCTCCACGAACAGCAACAGGAACCCGGAGGCCATGCCCGGGAGCAGGAGTGGCAGCGTCACCGTGCGAAAGACACGCCACCGTGACGAGCCGAGGTTGGCCGCGGCCTCATCGAGTGCTGGATCGAGCGAGCGCATCAGGCCAGCGAGACTGACGTAGGCCACCGGGAAGAAGCTCAGCGACATCACCAGGGTCAGCCCGGGCAGACCGTAGATATCCACGCGCAGTCCCAGCAGGTCGCGAGTGATGATGCCGCTCCGCCCGAACAGCGAGATGGCCGCGATGGCCAGCGCGAAGGGCGGGCTGACGATGGGCAGCAGGGCGAGTACGTGCAGGGTCGTCTTGATGGGCCGAGGCGCGGGGACACGGACCTGGACGAAGGCGAACAGGAAGGCGATGGCAGTGCCCACCGTTGCCACCACGACACCCAGGACCACCGTGTTGATGAGGATCTGGTTCTGGGGCGGGCGCAGATACCGCTGGAAGATGGGGATGGCATCGGCGGACAGGGCGGTCCCCACGACCATGAGCACCGGCCACACGATGGCGATGAGCACGAATGCGACCGCCACGACAAGGGCGATCGCGATGGCCGGGTCGATGGCCCGGCGGCGGGGGCGCGCCGCCGCGATCGAGTGGGGCGGCACGGCCCCCGACGTCGTGCTCACGACGATGCGCGCGGGGTCGATCGAGCGTCGACCCCGCGGCATGGCGGCATTCCGTTTGTGGCCTGTGTCCGATGTAGGTGAGCCCGGACCGGTCCCGCCTGCTACTCGATCGGTTGTGCCGCGACCTCGTCCTCGAACCGCTGGGTCAGCCCCGTCCGGGCTTCGCCGGCGGCCGAGAAGTCATACGGCACCAGGTTGACTTGGCTCAGATCCACGGACCGCTCGCTGACCTTGGCATCGGGATTGGTCGGCAGTTGGTACGAGCCGACCGTGGCTCCGATCTCCTGCGTCGCAGCCTCAAGTGACCAATCGATCCACATGCGAGCCGCGATGGGCTCCGGCGCATCCTTGATGAGCGCGACCCCACCGATCTCGTAGCCGGTCCCTTCCGCAGGGAACGAGACCGCAAGATCGGAGAAACCGGCGTCGATGTTCTTGACGCAGTCGTGGCTGAACACCACGGCCACGGCGATCTCGCCTCGACCCGCCATCTCGGCAGGGGCCGAGCCCGACTTGGTGTACTGGAGGATGTTGTTATGGAGTTGCTTCATGTAGTCGATCGCGGCGTCCTCGCCACTGAGCCGGATGACCTGCGTGTACAGGGCGGTATAGGCGGTGCCGGAACTCGCGGGATGTGCCATGCCCACCTGGCCCTGCAGTCGCGGATCGAGCAGGTCATCCCAGGAATCGGGAACATCCACGCCCAACTCCTGGAGCACCTTGGTGTTGGAACAGAACCCGAGGGCGCCGACGTAGACACCGGTCCAGGCGCCATCGGGATCCTTCTGGGTATCGGCGATGACCACGGAGTCGGGCGAGATGTAGTGTTCCAGCAAGCCTTCCGCATCGGCGGCGACGAAACCGTCAGCGGGGCCGCCCCACCAGACGCTGAACTCCGGCGCCGAGGCGCTCGCCCTGATGCGCGCCAGCGCTTCGCCGGACGATAGACGGACATATGTCGTGGGGATCCCGGTCTGCGACTGGAACGCGGCGACCATCGCCTGGCACCAATCCTCCTGGGGTGTGCACAGGACCGTCAGCGATGTCGGGGCGGGACCGCTCGGCATCGCCATGGGCGTCCCGGCCGGCACGGCGGACGGGCTCTGGCCCAGGGCCGTCCCGGCAAGGGTCGTGGCGAGTGTCGCTGCCAGCAGCGTCGCAGCCAATGAAGAACGTCCACGTGCCATGATCTTCCTCCTCTAAGGATGCATGGTCCCGGCGACCGGTCGTTCACCTTATCACACGGATTCGGGGCGCGGCCGTGTCCCGTCAGGGGCCCTGAGGCGTGGTCAGAGGCACGATCCGGGCATTCCGGATACCGATCGCGGATCTCATGGCGACGAGGGGAATCGCCTGGCGTAGTCGAGCCGGATATCCACGAAGATCTGCTCCACCACCTGGTCACCCGTTGCCCCCGCAGTATTGAGGAACTGGACCTGTTTTTCCGGCGGCAGCTTGGCCTTCGCTGCGTAGTAGCGCTCCTGGATGTTATGCATGAGCTGATCATCGCTCCACGACAGGAACTGCTGGATGCGGGTCGAGCCAGGCTTGGTCCCGGCCAACGGGCCACCCTCGGCATACAGCGTCATGTAGAAGTCGCGTTCTGCGAATTCGGCGACCGCTTCCGACATGAAGTCGTTCATGCGAAGTGGGTTGGCGTCGCCGACGCGATGGGTGGCTTCGTGGATGAGGGCCCCCGCCAGGTCATCCGGCGAATTCCCTGACCGGATGAATACGGTATCGAGCTTGCTGTCGATGAAGCCCTCTGCATAGGCGTAGGTCTTCCACTTCCGGGCGCCCTTCTCGGCGCCGTACACATCCATGAGGGCAGCCTCGCTGAAGACGCGCACCTTGCCGGTCTTCACGAGCTCACGTGCGGTATCGGGGATACGCCCCTGGACATGCGCCATGAGGTCGACGGCCGCGGTCAGTTCGCCCTGGAACTGGGTGTCCTCGGCCACACCCGCCATCATCTTCAGCATGTACTGCTCCTGCGGCAAGCCACCACCCTTGGCCATCGTCTTGCCCATGGTCTCGATGGCCTCGCCGCTCAGACCGCCGACCGCATCTGCCACGATGCGGCTTCTGGCCGCTCCCGTGACACCGACGTTCTCCGTCACGCGGACGATCTTGAGTGCAGATGCCACGTCACCTGCCTTCGCCGCCTTCACCAATCCACTCAGCGCCTTGAACGCGGCGGCTGCCGCGAAGACATCGCCCAGGGCCATCACACAGTCGAGTGCCAGCTGCATCCCATCGGGGTCCCTGTCCGAGATGGCCTTGGCCTTGTCGAAGTCGGTGGCGTTGGCAGCGGTCGCGAGGCTGTACGCCGTGACTTCCTGGCCGACCTGGTAGAGCGCCAGACCGGCTCCTGCGAGCCCTGCAGCGATGGAGATACCCGCCATCAGGCCAGCGCCCCCGGTCGGGATCGCGGATACCAGCCCCAGTCCGATGGCCAGGAGCGCGAACAGCATCCTGTTGCCACCACCCGCTTGGGCCGCCGCGCGAGCCTTGCGATCCACGAACTCCCGCTCCAGCGGGGTCGCCTGCATCTGGTCCAATGTCACGCGCCGCAGATGCGCCTGGTCCCATACCCCGAAGTCCTTGCCGACCTGCTCACGGACCTGGGCGATGTTGGCCAGACGCAGTCTCGCCTGCTGCCCCACGTCATTGGCGAGGTCACGGTCGGGCATGGCCGCGATCGCCGCCAGCTTGCTCGCCGCGCCGGGTTGCTCCGTGTAGAGCGCGATGGACGGCGCCGCGGCGACCTTCGCCCTGCGCGCCTTCTCGTAGTCCTCGGTCGCCGCCATCCACGCTTTCCGGCGAACCTCGTCGTCTGTGACCAGGGGACGGTTCGTGAGGTTGAACGGGTCCGCGCCCTGCGATTCGCCCAGCTTCCTGCTGGCCTCCGCAGATTCTCGGCCAGTACGGTCAACCTCCCTGGCCGCCGGCACGAGCTCGCCCGCTGCGCGCTTCATGGCCGCGGCGGCCGCCGTGTTGGAGAGACTGAAGTTGGGGACCATGCCGCCGCCTTGCTGGAGGTTGAGCATGCCGCCCGTGATACCCAGCCGCACCAACTCCCCTTCGATGCTCTCCCTGCTCCTGTCCAGGAGCCCCTTCGCGGCTTCGATCGCGATCGCCTCGAAGCGGGTGAGGTACTCCTGACGTTCGTAGTCCAGCCGCAGGCCCGCGTCGCGGAGGCCCTTCCGGAGGTCCTGGAGCAGACCCGGCCGCTCCGTCCCCCGGATGATGGTGAAGGGCGCGTTCTCGAAGCGGCCGATGAACCCGGCGGGCGCATCGACGCCCTTGCGCGCAGCCATCCGCGACAGGACCCCGTACAGCACGTCGGCGTCGAACCGGAGCGCCTGCCCCTCGAAGTACATGACCTCGGCGTCGGCGGGCGCTGGAGCCTGGCTCGAGTTCGGGGGTGGCATCGACGCGTTGGGCGAACCGTCACGCTGGAGGGCACCGGTCCGGAGCAG
>JBBSOS010000086.1:0-8631 GCA_038259505.1 Candidatus Limnocylindrales bacterium
ATGGGTCGGCACCGGTCGCGATGCGCCACGCGATCCGGGCCACGAGCGTCGTGGTCTTGCCCGACCCGGCCGGCGCGACGCACAGGACCGGGCCGGGTGGTGCCATCGCGGCTGCTCGCTGGTCGGGCGCCAGGCGTGCGAGCCGGGTCCGGACCGCTTCTGGTAGGCCGAAGTCTGGGAGTGCGGTCATCGGCGGACCATATCGACGCGCCCTTACCGCGTCCTTAGCCCACCGACGCGTCCGGTCGTGTGGCACCCACACTCGCGCCTCGGCTCGTACCATCCTGTGGTGACCCCCCAGATCGCCACCGCACTCGCGGGTCTGCCCGACGGCCCCGGCGTGTACCTCATGAAGGACGCCCAGGGTCGGGTGCTGTATGTGGGCAAGGCGCAGAGCCTCCGCAACCGGGTCCGCCAGTACTGGCAGGCCAGCCGGTCGGCCACGACACCGCCGCTGCGCATCGAGTCGGCCATCGACCGGGTCGAGGACCTCGAATGGACGCTCACTGACACCGTCTCGGAGGCGTTGCTGCTCGAGGCGAACCTCGTCAAACGCCATCAGCCGCGCTTCAACGTCCGGCTCAAGGACGACAAGAGCTACCCATTCATCAAGGTCACCTTGGGCGACGACTTCCCGCGCATCGAGCGGACCCGCAAGGTGCCCGCTGATGGCAGCCGGTACTTCGGGCCATATGCATCGGCGAGCAGCGTGGACGAGGCGATGAACCTCATTCGGCGCATCTTCCCGTTCCGGACCTGCACCATCGACATCCGCGAGGGTCAGCGTGCGCTCGACCGCCCCTGCCTGCTCTACCACATCAAGCGTTGCCAGGGCCCCTGTATCGAGGCCATCGACAAGGAGGCGTATCGCGCGGATATCGACCAGGTGATGCTGTTCCTCGAGGGCCGCCAGGAGCGGGTCGCGCGGGCGCTGCGCACGGAGATGAACGCCGCCTCGAACGCCACGCAGTACGAGCGAGCGGCAGCGCTCCGGGACAAGGTGCGAGCCATCGAGCGGACCATGGAATCGCAGAAGATGGCCGGCTTCTCGCGCAAGGAGCTGGACGTCCTCGGATACGCGCGCTCCGGCAATGTGGCAGCCGTGCAGCTGTTCGCGATCCGTGATGGCAAGACCATCAGTCGGGACGTGTTCCAGCTCGAGAACCTTGGCGACGCGCCGGATGAGGAGGGCCTGTCGGCCTTCGTCCGTCAGTACTACGCGACGGCCGGGTCCATCCCGCCGCGTGTCCTGGTGCCGTACCCGCTCCCCGACGCAGATGAGCTGACCGCACTGCTCCGTGAACGACGGGGCACCAACGTCGCCCTGAGCGTGCCCCGGCGGGGGGAGGGCCGGGCGCTCATGACGCTCGCCGGCCGGAACGCCGCCGAGACGCTCGCGCGCGAGCAGGCGAAGTGGCTGGCGGACCAGGGTCGGACGCTCGGAGCGCTCGAAGAGCTCGCCACAGCGCTGGGTCTACCGGCCGTGCCGATGCGCATCGAGTGCTACGACATCAGCACCATCCAGGGCACGAACACCGTGGGCAGCATGGTCGTGTTCGAGGAGGGTCGGCCCCGGAGTGGCGACTATCGCCGCTTCCGGATCAAGACGGTCGAGGGGACCGACGACTTCGCGAGCCACCGGGAGGTCTTCCGGCGCCGCTTCAAACGGGCCATCGCGAGCGAGGAGGGGAGCGCCGAGGAACTCCGCTGGCGACTCCCCGACCTGGTCATCATCGATGGTGGCAAGGGCCAGGTGAGCGCGGCTCGCGGCGTCCTCGACGAACTCGGCCTGCACGACCTGCCACTGGCGGGTCTGGCCAAGGAACGGGAGGAGCTGTTCCTGCCGGGGCGGAGCGATCCGATCGTGCTGCCGTCCACCTCACCGGCGCTGTACCTGGTGCAGCGGCTGCGGGACGAGGCGCATCGCTTCGCCATCACGTATCACCGTCAACTGCGGGCGAAGGCGCAGACGAAGTCCGCGCTCGATGACCTGCCTGGGGTCGGGCCGGCTCGCAAGCGAGCCCTGCTCCGCGTGTTCGGGTCGACCCGGACGCTTCGGGGTGCGACCACGGAAGAGATCGCCGCGGTGCCAGGTATCGGGACTGCGCTCGCGGCACGTATCCGGGAGCATCTCGACTCGTAGGCTCCCGCTACGTAGCCGCTCGAGAGCCCGCACGTGAGCGCCTCCGCGCAAACCTGACACCGCCAACGGTCCCGGCCGGAGTCCCGGCCGCGTCCACGTTGCGCTTCTGATACAGTCCCGCCCGATGCGCTGGGCCCTTCCCCTCCTGATCGTTGTCGTCTTCGTCGCGGCTCTCGTGGCGAGCCTGATACCCAATCCCAAGGCCACCGCCGAGGGATGCCCCGGGTTCTGCCCCAATCTCGGGCTGGACCTCGTGGGCGGGCTTCGTGGCGAGTACCAGGTGGAGGCGACCGACAACCAGCCAGTGACGCCCGACATCCTCAACCAGACCCGCGCCATCATCGAGAATCGCGTCAATGCGACCGGTGTCTCCGAGCCGAACGTGCAGACCCAGGGCGGCAACCGGATCACGGTGGAGCTGCCGGGCGCCGCCGATGCCGATGAGGTCCGACGCCTGGTGGGCACGACCGGCCGTCTCGACTTCGTGCCCGTGCCGCCCCAGTACGCCAACGCCATCGTGGAGGGCCAGGCACTGCCGGTGGGCATGGACACCACGCCCATCTTCAGCGGCGACCAGATCAGCGCGGCACGTCCGGGCACGAACCAGCAGGGCCAGTTGGCCGTGGACATCGAGCTCAAGGAACGGGGCGCCGGCCTGTTCGATGACTACGCGGCCGCCAACGTGGGCAACAGGTTCGCGATCGTGCTCGACGGCAAGGTCATCTCGGCGCCGGTCATCCGCCAGGCCAACTTCAACGGTCGGGCGCAGATCAGCGGCAGCTTCACCACGGACTCCATGAACGAGCTGGTCACGGTCCTCAAGTTCGGGTCCCTGCCGCTCGAGATCACCGAGGTCGGTTTCAGCAGCCTGAGCGCGACACTGGGCCTCGGCTTCCTGGCGCAGACCGTCTTCGCTGGCCTCATCGGCATCGGGTTCGTGTTCGCGTTCATGCTCATCAACTACCGCCTGCCGGGCGTCATCGCGTGCATCGCGCTGCTGTTCTACACGCTCATCAACTACGGCCTGTACCGGACCATCCCGGTCACCCTGACCCTGGCCGGCATCGCGGGCTTCGTGCTCTCGGTGGGCATGGCCGTGGACGCGAACATCCTCATCTTCGAACGGACCAAGGAGGAGCTGCGGGCCGGCAAGCCCCTGAACGCGGCGATCGAGGCGGGCTTCAACCGAGCCTGGAGCTCCATCTTCGACTCCAACGTGTCGACGCTGATGACCGCGTTCATCCTGTGGTACTTCGGCAGCTCCACGGTCAAGGGTTTTGCCCTCGTGCTCATGATCGGCGTGCTCACCTCGATGTTCACGGCCATCACGCTCAGCCGGATGATGCTCCGGTGGGTGGTCCGGCAGCCGTGGGCCCGCAAGGCGTCGTACTACGGCGTCCACGACGACGAGTTCGTGCTCAGCACGCCTCGCCGGGCCGGACGTGGGGTCTCGGCGCGTGTTTGACGTCGTCGGACGTCGCAAGTGGTTCTACGCCTTCAGCCTCGCCATCACCGTCCCGGGTCTGCTGTTCATCCTGCTGACGCTCATCCCCGGCGGCCACATGGGCCTCCAGTTCTCGATCGCGTACCGCGGTGGCACGGAGTGGACCGTCCGGTTCGCGGATGGCGCACCTGACCCTGCCGAGGTCGTGAAAGTCCTCGATGCCCAGGGACTGCCAGGGGCGGAGGTCGTGACCACGACCACGAATGGCACCGAATACACCCTCATCCGGACGGCAGCGCTCTCGCTCACTGAGAGCCAGGGCGTATCCAACGGCGCCTCGCCGGCGCCCGCGGCAACGACCGCGCCCGCAGCAAGCACGACGCCCGTGGCAAGCGCCGGGGCATCGCCGCCGACGGCTCAGCCCACGACCGCGCCGCCGTCACCGGCGGCATCGGCCGCGGCCGGCATCGTGCCGGGCGCGAGCCCGCCGCCCACGAGCGGTGAGAACATCACGGTCACCGGCAGGCTCAAGGAGATCCAACCCGCCCTGGAGGCGGCATTCGGGCCGGTGGCCCAGACCCTGGAGCTCACATCGGTCGGACCCGTGGTCAGCGCCGAGCTCATCCAGCAGACGTTCCTGCTCATCCTCATGGGCGCGCTGGGCATCATGCTCTGGATCACGTACCGGTTCCGCGACTTCCGGATGGGCGCGGTGGCGTTGGTCTCGCTCGTCCACGACGTGATCGTGGTCGTCGGCTTCTTCGCTATCCTGGGCACGTTCATCGGATTGCAGATCGATGCCCTGTTCGTGACCGCGATGCTGACCGTCATCGGGTTCAGCGTCCACGACACCATCGTGGTCTTTGACCGGGTCCGGGAGAATCGTGTCCGGCACTCGGGCGAACCGTACGACGCGATCGTCAACCACAGCATCCTGCAGACCGCGGGTCGCTCCATCAACACCTCCCTGACGGTGGTGTTCACGCTGCTTGCCCTGTTCCTGTTCGGTGGCGCGGCGATTCACTCGTTCGTGCTGGCCCTGCTCATCGGCATCGTGTCGGGCACCTACTCGTCGATCTTCAACGCGTCGCCGCTGCTGGTCGACTGGCACCTGTGGGGCGAGCGCCGTCGCCGGACCGCTCTGGCGAACCAGGCCAAGCCGCAGGCACGGCTGGCCTGATAACCGGCGCGTAAGGGGCGCGTAGGTGACCGATACCCACGTCCCGCTAGCATCGACCCAGATGGCGACGCTCGAACCGCTCGTTCACTGGTCGATACCGGAACCCCACCCGCTCGCGGACGATGTCATCGCGGACGCCCGTGCCCGGGGACTGTCGGCGCGCCTCCTGCGGGTCCTGTCGCGTCGGGGTCCGGTGGATGCCGGCACACTCGCCGCGCGCTTCGACCCGCCGGAGTCGGCGCTGCTGGATCCGCGGCTCCTGCCGGACGCGGACATCGTGCGCTCGCGGGTCGAGACGGCCATCGCGACCCGCGAGCGGGTCCTGGTCCTCGGGGACTTCGATGCCGACGGATTGACCGGTCTCGCCATCCTCGTCCTCGCCCTCCGGTATCTGGGCCTGGACGTCGAGCCGTACGTGCCAGCGAGGACGGAGGAAGGCCACGGCCTGTCGGAGGGTGCCGTGGAGCGGGCGAGGCAGGGTGGCCGCACCCTCATCCTCACGGCGGACACGGGGTCCACGAGCCATGCCCAGATCGCCTCGGCCGGGCGATCGGGCATCTCCGTCATCGTCACCGACCACCACCAACTGCCAGGTGGGCCACCGGACGCGTGCGCGGTGGTGAATCCGCACCGAGCTGACAGTGGCTATCCCGATACCCGGCTGTCGGGGGCCGGTGTCGCCTTCAAGGTCGCCCAGTTGCTGCTCATGGGGACGCCGGACGGCGCCGCCCATGCACTCGGCCTGGCGGACCTCGCCGCGATCGGATCGATCGCCGATGTGGTGCCCCTCGAGGGCGAGAACCGGGCCATCGCGCGCATCGGGTTGGGCCTGTTGGCGGAGGGTCGACGCCCCGGCCTCGCGGCGCTGCTCCGCTCGGCGGGTGTCGCACCGGAGCGGGTGAGCCCCGAGACCGTGTCATTTGCGCTCGCACCGCGCATCAACGCCCTCGGCAGGGTGGGTCATGCGCTGGACGCCGCGCTTCTCCTGCTCGAGGATGACCCGGCGCGGATCGAGGAGCTCGTCGCGCGGATGGAAGCCGCGAACCTCGAGCGGCGAGGCCTCATGACCGCGGCCCTCGCAGAGGCGCGCGACGTGCTGGGGCCGGATGATGGCGCCCCCATCACCATCGTCGCCGGTCCGTGGGCGCCCGGCGTGGTGGGGCTGGTGGCCGGACGCCTGGCAGACCAGCTCGGTCGCCCTGCGGTGGTGTTCTCGACCACGGTGTCACCCTGGCGTGGATCGGCCAGGAGCGCCGGGGGATTCGACCTCGGGGCGGCATTCGCCGCCAACGACCGACTCTTCGAGCGGCACGGTGGGCATGCGGCGGCAGCAGGGTGCCACCTCGATCCGGAGCGCTATGGCGAGTTCCGGGAGGCGATGCTCGCCCGGTTCGGCGGCATCACCGTGATCCCGGACCGACGTCGGACACTGGTCCTCGATCTCGTCGTCAGCGGAGGTTCGGTGGATCACGTACTCTTGGCCGAGTTGAGGCCCCTCGACGGGGTGGGCGACGAACCACCCCTGCTGGCCATCGCGGGGTTGTCGGTGGCTCGGGTCCGCAGCGCGAACGGGGGGCATACGCAGATGACCCTGCGCAAAGGGGTGGAAGTGCTCGACGGCATCTGCTTCGGCCGCTCCGATCTCGTTGACCTGCTCCATGAGGGGGATGTGGTGGACGTCGCTGCGCGGCTCATGAGCCGACGCTTCGCCGGCATCGAGACACTCCAGTTGGAGGTGCGCGACGTGGCACCTGGAGGGCATATCGCGGCCATGCGCGCAATCGCATCCCACCCGGCCGGGGCGACGGTCCACGTCTCCGGTGCTGGCGAGATGGCCCGGTGACGCCGTCGTGAGCGGTCCCGAACAGGATCCTCGCGCGTCGGGCGGCTGGCCCGTGGGAGACGGCGATACGCGGTCGTCCTGGTCGCCGACCCCCGGCGGCTGGCCGCCACCACCGCCCACGCAGGGCGGAACGGACGCGTGGTCCGAGCCGCGACCCGGTCAGTGGCCACCTGGCGAGCCGCCGGGCTGGCAGCCTCCCGGCACGGGCGGCTATGTTCCACCGCCGCCCCCTCGTCCAGCGTCGCCAGCGCCGCGTCAGGCGCCGCCAGCTGGCTCGCCGAGTGGATGGCAGGAACCCGGGACCAGTGGCTGGCAAGCGACCGGGAGTGGCGCGTGGGGCAGCGGCCCGGGCGTGCCCGGGGGCCCAGTCCAGCCCCAGGATGCTCCGCCTCCGCCGCCGCGACGCCAGGACAATGCGCCGCTGATGGCGCCGATCGTGGCCCTGCTGGGCCTCGTCCTCGTCGCCGGAGGTAGCGTGTTCGCGGCCACCAAGCTCGATCTCGTCGGCTCCAGCGCGGCGGCCACCGCCACGCCGGATCCTGCAACCGGTTCCGACCAGACCCCCGGCCCCGATTCGACACCTGGCCCGCTGGCGACCCCGACCCCTCAGCCGACCGCGTTCGTGACACCACCGCCCAACGAGCAGGCAACGATCGCGGGTGAGTTGCTGTATGTCCGCGATGGCAACATCTGGAAGGTCAGCGGGACCACCTCGACACAGCTGTCGAGCCAGGGCACCGACTCATCGCCAACGTGGAGCAACGATGGCTCGAGGATCTACTTCGTCCAGACGACGCTCCAGCGCGGCCTGAAGACCCCGTTTGCCGATGGGAGCGGACCACGTGCCGACACGGTGTCCCACTACGCGACGGACATCATGTCGATGAACGCGGATGGCAGCGGGCGCACGCGACTGTTCACCTCGAAGTTCAAGTCCGGCCAGGGATACTGGACGACGATCGCCATGCAGCCTGACCTGAGCCCTGATGGCAAGACCCTGGTCCTGGTCAGTGACATGGGCGAGGTCCCGACCTCGGACGTCGACGCGGGAGCCGTCGTCCTTGCGACCATGAGCGCGTCCGGCAGCAACCCCAAGGGTATGGGCATCGACTACGTCGGCGAGGGCCTGTACACGCCCCTGGGCCACAACGATCCAGCCTGGAGCCCGGATGGCAAGTCGATCGCATTCACCTATGACGACAAGGGCGGCGGCAAGGGCGGTGGCCTGCCCAAGATCGGTATCATCCGAGCCCCATTCAAGAAGCACGCGCCCGAGCTCTCGCCCAAGGGACGTGGCTACGCCAGCCCCAGTTGGTCGCCGGATGGCCGGTACATCGCGGCCGAGCGCATGACAAACAACTCCCGTGACATCGTCGTCCTGGACCCCAAGACCTGGGAAGAGGTCGGCCGCCTGACCACCGATGGCATGAGCTTCGCCCCCGAGTGGTCGCCCAACGGCGACCAGATCGCCTATCTGCATGTGGATGGGCTGGCCGTCGATGTGCGCGTCATCACGCTCGACCTCTCTGGCGACCTGACCCGTGTCGCGGACCAGGCGGTGACGGTAGACGGCCACGTGCAGCCGGAGTCGCCACCGGCGTGGTTCATCCCCGCGGGTCAGCTCACCCGTCCGCCCGACGCGACGCGGGAGCCCGCCAGCAGTACCGCTGGCCCAGCACAGACCGGTGGGCCAGCGACCGGGGGAGCATCCGCCGCTCCGTGACGGACAAGGGGCCGCGCGGCTCACAGCGGTTCCTCGACCGTCTGGCGCTCCGCTCAGCCGCGACGGGCTCGAGCCTGTGCCTCGGCGTCGATCCGGACCCAGATGCCTTGCCCGCTGGCTTCCCACGCACGATCGAAGGCATCGCAGGGTTCAGCGAGTTGCTGCTCCGGTCGGCGATGCCGTTCGCGACCGCCGTCAAGGTCAACGTGGCGTTCTTCGAGCGCTGGGGGAGCCGTGGCGTCGCGGTGCTGGAACGCCTCCGGGGCATGGTCCCCTCCGAGGTGCCGTGCATCGCGGA
>JBBSOS010000087.1:0-8618 GCA_038259505.1 Candidatus Limnocylindrales bacterium
CCACGGCGTCGTCGTGGTCCGCCATGATCCGCTCCAGTCGATCCCGCAGGCGCATCCGGGCTACGGGACCCGGGATGGATGTGCGCGACGCATTGCATGCCTCGGTGAGGAGGCGGTCGCGCTCGTCCAGCGCAGACCGCACAGCCATGTCCGCTGCGATCCAGGGGGGCGGCACGCGTGCGTTGCGCAACAGGTGGAAGGCGAGGCCCATGTCCCCCTCACGGGGATCGTCGTCGAGCACGAGCGTCCGGCCGTAGCTGGGCAGCCCATCGAAGTCGCCGCGCTTCAGGGCTTCGCGGATGAGTCGCTCGGTGAGGGACTCCCAGGTCGGCGCGATCGAGGTCAGCCCGCCCGCGTCGCGTCGGATGGCCGGCCGCCTAGTTGAGGTCGGTCCGGAGCTGCGTGGTCGCACGGAGGGTCAGTTGCCGCGTGTTGCCGCAGATGTGACAGGTCGCGACCTGGCCGGTCGCGTCGAGATCCATGAGCGTCGCACACCCGTTGGTGGAGCAGAAGAGGTGGCGGCTTGCCGCGGAGCGCCGCAGGCGCCGCTGGGCGACCGCTCGCTGACCGAGTGCCGCCGGGGTATTGGGAGAACGAGTGAGCATCCTGATGATCTTCCTGGGACCCGCGCCGTATGGCGCTGGGTCACCCTGTGTGATGATCGCTGCTCGACGGTCGAATGGGAGAGCGGAGCGGCGGAGTTGCGGTCTGATCTGGGACAGCGCGGGAGCTGAGGTTCCGATGCTCGGACCAGCGCTCGTATGGGATCGACCGAGGGACACTATAGCAGCGATCCGTGGAGGACGGCCCTGGTACGTTCGGCGGCGGCGCGTCGGTCGCTACCGACGACCAGACCGAGCGGCGGCCTCGACGGCCACCAGCGACACCAGCAGGCCGAGTGCCAGCGTCGCGACCCGACGGAACCGGCCGTGTTGCGGCATGGCCGCGTGGGTCGGAGGCCAGGCGCGCTGCGGGTGCTCCCCGCGGATGATGGTCGCGCGGGGCGCAGGGAGGTTCACTGCCGATGTCGCCTGCCCGGCCACGACGTCCTTCAGGGAGGACTCGGACCGGGGAGCCTCGGACCGCAGCCACGAGCGGGGTACCTGACACGTCGACACGATGACGTTCGGGAACGGCTGCACGGGCTCGCCCCAGGGCGCCATGTCGAGGGTCGTTCCCGGCATCCGGAAAGGACGCACCGGCTGGCCACCGTCGACAGGGATGGCCACCACACGGGAGCCAGACGGGGAGAGGGTCAACCTGGTCGCCACGTCCGCCCGGCGCGGCAGTCGTCGCAGGACCGAGTCCGGCAGGGTCCGGGATCCGGGCCACCACGAGACTGGGACTGGGGGCGCCACAGCCAGCAGGATGGATGCCCGCGCCACGACTCGGTACAACGTCGGCCCTCCGGTGGCTCCCACATCTTGTGGAGCACGGTCACCGCAAAGTACTACATCTTGTGCCTCGAGGCAACAGCGATCCGTACCAGGCGCAACTGACGGGTCAGGGTGACGCCGCCGACTCACACTCCATCGCCCCTGCCGCGCTCGGGCCCTCGCCTCGCGGCCTGCACACCCTGCCAGGCTCGGGCGCCCTGCCGCGCTCGGGCCCTCGCTCGCGATCAGACTTCCGGACGAGGCTCGCCGCGGGGCGGATGGAACTCGACGATCACCGTCCAGGGTCGACCTGCCGGCTCCCGCGTGACGATCTCGAAGGCGCCGGGATACCGGGCCCGCAGGGCCACCCGGAGTCCTGCCAGGGTGCGCTCGAACAGTGCCTCGTCGGCGATCGCCCGGGCATATCCGGCGAGATCCTCCATCGGGCGGAACCGGGCGCGAACGTGGATCCCATCGTAGCCGTCCGCGTCCCACGCGATTCGGATGGAGCCGTCTGATTCGACCAGCATCGGGCCAATGCTACGGCAGCACGACCATCAGCGACCACAGCCGCAGATCAGGATCGGATCCATGATGCTGACATGATGTGGCAGGTACCTCATGCACACTCCAGACATCGGATCCAGGGCCGCGTGGCAGCCGGACCGAGGACACCAGGAGATCGCTGATGATCGACCACGAGCTTTCGGTCGCCATGCAGCAGGAGCGTGAACGTGCCATCCGCGAGGCCCGCCTGCACCACCGAGGCGATCTGCCCATGAAGCCTTCCAGGCGGTCACGGTTGATGGCGATGGCCCATGCGTGGACGCGCGGTCCCGCGACGGTACGTCCCGGCGCGCCAGCGTCAGCGACTGCCGAGCCGACGCCACCGACCGCATCGGTCGCGGCGGGCTGCGTCCATGGACCAGTCGTGGGTCGGTCTGGCTCCATCCCGGGGTGACGCTCCCCGATCAGTCACCCATCCCGAGCGGCGACGGTCCGGCACTCCCACCGGCCGTCGCCGCCACCAGGCCACGGTCGGCGTCCTGGTACCGTGCCAGCAATCGTCGCGCGGACTCCATGATCCGTGCCCGCAGCTCGGGTGGCTCGAGGACCTCGGCGAATGCCCCGAGCGCCAACATGCGCCCGTGGACATCGCGGGGCCACTCCACGGTCAGCAGGAGGTGGACCCAGCCGTCCGGGTCCTGGACGTCCATCCGTGTGGCGGCCTGGACGGTCTCCTCGCCGAGTGCATCCGCGAGCCAGGACAGGTGATCCGGATCCACTCGCACGTGGACCTCGACGCGCTCCGCGAGCGCCTCGTAGGCGGCTGTCGTCTCGGTCCAGAAGGTCGCGAGGTCGAAGGTCTCGGGCCGTTCGAAGCGCGTCTCCTCGATGGTCACGCTCGACACGCGGGACACGCGGTAGGTCCTCGGCTGCCCGTTCGCGAGCGCCACCAGGTACCACACCCCGCCCTTGATGACCAGCCCGAGCGGGTCCAGCGATCGCTCCACTGAACGGTCACCACGCTCGTAGCCGATGCGGATCGTGCGATCGCCCCAGACCGCGTTGGCAAGGGCCTGGAGGTGTGGCGCGGACTCCGCGGAGTGGAACCAGCCGGGCGCATCGAGATGGAAGCGCTGGCCCAGGCGAGTGGCGCGTGACCGGAGCTCCGGGGGCAGCGCTGCGAGCACCTTGAGCCGGGCGGCCGCGACCACGGTACCCAACCCCAACTCGGCCGCCGGGCCAGGCAGACCAGACAGGAAGAGTGCCTCTGCCTCGTCCGATGTGAGACCGGTCAGGCGAGTCCGGTAGCCATCGACGAGCCGGATGCCACCGTGGGGTCCGCGCTCGGTGTAGACCGGCACGCCCGCTTCACTGAGTGCCTCGACGTCGCGATACACCGTCCGGACCGAGACCTCGAGCTGCTCCGCCAGGTCGCCTGCGGTGAGCTGCCCGCGGGTCTGCAGGAGCAACAAGGTGGACAGCAGTCGGGAGGCACGCATGGCCCGTTCACCCTACCATGAACAGGACAGTACTTGTCAGGTACTGTCGCCGGCACCGCCATCGATCGAGCCCGTCGGGTCACGCGCAACCAACCGCGCCAGGAGGCCGTCGAGGGTCGCCGCGGGATCGGTGGTCAGGCCCGTGTGCACCGCAGACGCCTGGACCATCGTGCTCGATGGCGAGGCGATCCAGTGGAAGCGCTCCGCCTGGTCGAGGGTCGCGAGCGGACCTGCGTCCCGATCTCCGGCGCACAATCGGGGCACCAGGTCCAGATGCCCTCGGATCCGGCCCAGGTCCGCGCCTGGGTCCAACCGCAGCAGGAGCGCCTCGTCAAGTGCGATCCGACCGGCAAGGAACCGGCGAGGCCGGCACAGCAGGACGACACCGGCGTTGATGCGTTCGCCGCGTTCGACGTCCGGCACGACCCGCAGGATCAGGTACTGGAACGCCGCTCGTTCAGGCATCGCTGCGTGCCGCCGCACGGTCGCGGCCGGCAGCTCGGACACCGTTGACGCGCTCCCGGACGCGCACTACTTCGGCTTCGGCCAGGAACGGACGGGGCGTCGCGAGGCGCACCGACAGGTACCGGACGAAGCGGTCGCGCGGCACCGTCAGCCAGTCGTCAGGGACCCTGCCCAGGACAGCCCGGAGGACGCCCTCGTCGAGCAGCGGCGACAGGCGCGCATCGGCCTCCACCAGGGAGCCCGCGTCGCCCAGCAGCACATGGTCGGCGACCTGCGTGAATGGTCGCCGTGCGTGTGCATCGGGCTCGCGCCATGTGTGCTGGACGTATAGTGCCGCGCCGTGATCGATGAGCCACAGGTCGCCGTCCAACGTCAGGAGGTTCGGATTGCGGGGGGTCCGGTCGATGTTGGTCACGAGCGCATCCAGCCACACGATGTCCGCCGCCATGTCCGCTCGCGGCGGGTCACTGACACCTGGCCGGAACGGCAGTGCGTGGGGCAGGAACCGCAGGCCCATGTTCGTGCCCGAGCTGCGCTCCAGCAACTCACGGATCTCCGGATCGGGTTCCGCACGACCAAACTCGGGCGCGAGCTCCACGAGCACGATCTCGGGCACCGGCAGTCCGAGGCACTGCGCGATCGACCCAGCCACCACCTCGGCGATGAGCGCGCCCGCGCCCTGACCGGCACCTCGGAACTTGACCACGTAGAGGCCGCCGTCGTCGGCCTCGATGACGGCGGGCAGCGATCCACCTTCCCGGAGCGGCGTCGCGTATCGAACAGCTCGTACGGTGCGGATCACCTCGGGAGTGTAGGGCGCCGACCAGCGCCGACACCGATGCCAACCGATGTCGACACCGACCGATGTCGACACCGACCGACGCGGACCGGCCGATCCCGGGGGCTGCCGTTCGGCCCGTCCTGGGGCCTGCCGCGCGCGCCCGCCCTCAGCTGCTGGCGCTCGAGGCGGGCACCTCCGAAGGGCTCTGGCCCGATGCCGGCGACGGAGCTGCCGGTGGCCCGGACGGCCGTGCCGGCGTGCCCGCGCTTTGCAACGGCTCGCCGACGGCGATGACGCCACGCTGACCCAGGAACTGGTGCAGCGTGCAGACGTAGGCGAAGGTCCCCGCGTCCGGGAAGGTGAGGGTGTACGAGGTAGGTGCTCCGGGGCCGGCATTGAGCAGCCCGGAGTCGTACAGGCTCGTGCCGTCATAGACATCCGAGCCGACCGCGGGCCCGAACGGATCGATGGTCGCTGGATCCTGGCCGGCCGCCGGGAACGTGACCGTGTGGGCACCGATCGCTGACCAGTGGACCGTGTCCCCGACACCGATCTCGAGACCCGGGGGCAGCATCTCGTACAACTCCAGATACCCCGTGCCACCACCGGGCATGTCCGTGGCGACGGTCGAGGCATCGGCGAAGATGTTCCAGGTGGTGGTGCCATCGGCGTTGGTGATGGTCTCCACGCTCGCGAGGCGCGCCGCGCGAGTGGCGTCCACCTGGCTCAGCAGCGCATCGGCGGTCTGGGCCCCGGCCGCGTCGGCCTCTGCCTGGGTGGTCGCGCCCGTTGCCCCGTCATCGAGGACATCGATCTCCCCAGTCATGCCCGGATGGATGACGCATGTGAAGACGTAGGTCCCGGGCGTGGTGAAGGTGACGGTCGCGGTCGAGTCGCGGTAGATGAGCCCGGTGTTGATGAAACCGGTGCCGTCGTACACGGCATCGCCCAGGTCGACCTGTGCCGGAGGTGGTGCCGCCGGGGCCGTCCAGCCGACGACGGGCCACTGGTCCGGGGGCACGTCCGCTGGTCCGATACCGAAGGTGATGGAGTGGGGCTCGTCCGAGCCGACCCGGAAGGTGACGCTGGACCCGGCCGGGATGCTCACCGTGCCGGGCAGGTACGCCTGGCCAGCGATCTGGCCGTCGCCGACGCCGGCCTGGATCTGGAGTGGTTCCTGGGCATGTGCACCACTGGACAGGGCGATGGCCGCGACAAGCCCCAGGCTGGTCGCACCGAGGCTGGCGAGGGCCATCCGGGCCCCCGAAGGGTGTGGGAGCGCCATTCCGCTCGGGATCATCCCTGACCTCCATCTGGTGGGCGACACGTGGCGTGGTCCGCATCGGCTCATTGGTTCGCCGCGATCAGGATCCTACGCTGTCGGGGTCCCGCGCGCACCCCTACAACGGTCCCGGTCCGGACCACCGATGCCTGGCGTGGGGACGGGCGTCATCGACTGTCGAGCAGCACCTGGAGCAGGCGGTCCACCGCGGGCCACTCGTCGGCCAGGATGCGAAACCAGGCGGTATCCCGGTTGCGGCCCTTGGTGATCCGGTGCTGTTCCTGGATGCCCTCGAAGCGGAAGCTCATCCGGAGCGCAGCACGCCGGGACCGGGTATTGAGCGAGTCGCACTTCCACTCCACCCGTCGATAGCCCAGCCCGAAGGCATGTCCCAGGAGGAGCCAGGTCGCCTCGGTGTTGGCGCCCGTGCCCTGGGCGACGGGGCTGTACCAGATCCCGCCGAGTTCGATCTTGAGGTTCGGAGGGTCGTTGCTCATCAGGTTCACGAGCCCGATGGGACGACCAGTGGGCGTGTCGGTCACCGTCAGGGGTGTGGCGTCGAGCGCGGCATCCTGGCGCTCCAGGGAGGCGCGCATGGCGCCGACATCGTCGAACGGACCTTCGGGCATGTGCCGCCAGACGGCCACGTCCGGGTCGTAGGCGGCCACGCCTCGATCGCCGAGTGTGAGGGGTCGCCCATCGCTGGCCTCGAACAGGGGCACCGCATCGGTGCCGACGTCCAGCGGTCGAAGGGTCACCCGGGGACCGGCGAGTCGCACCGCGGCGGGCTTCCGGGGGAGCAGGCGGATACGCGCCAGGACGGCGGGGTCGACAGGCGACCCCAGTGATGGGTCATGATGCATCGAGGGAGGCTACACGCCCGGGCAGCAGGCAGGGACCATCGTCCGGGTGGCTCCGGCACCACCGGGCTGGTGACCGGACGCACCGGACCGGGAACGATGCCAGTCGTTGCCGGATGGGGCAGGGGTCGGAGAGGGAGGATGAGGAACGTGGGTGTCCAGTCGCGGAAGCCGCCTATCAGGACGACGCCGCTGCTCCTGGTGAGCGTCGCGTTGGCGTTCCTGGTGGGCGCACCGGTCGTGGCCAGCTCGTCGGGGGCAGTCGCGTCGGATGTCTTCGACGCCATCGGAACGCTGGGCCGGAGTGCTGGCCTTGGCGGTGGCACGACCGATGCGAAGCCACCAAAGGTCTACCGCCGGACGGGCATCGACGTCTCCCACTGGCAGGGTCGCATCGACTGGGCCCTGGTAGCTGGATCGGGTATCCGATTCGCCATCATCAAGGCGACGGACGGATCCGAGGGCGTCGATGCCTGGTACACTCGGAATCGCGATCGCGCTCGTCGCTCCGGGATCAGGGTGACCGCGTACCACTTCGCACGACCGGGGCTGATGGGCCGCGGCAGCCGCGAGACACGTATCACCCGGGACGCGCAGACCGAGGCGCTGTTCTTCACGGGCGTCGCGGATCTGCAGCGCAACGACCTCATCCCGGCGCTCGACCTCGAGCAGTCAGGCGGCCTGCGTCCGTCGGAGTTGCGACGCTGGACGATGACGTTCCTGCGCACCGTCAAGCACGAGATCGGCGCCCGGCCCATGGTCTACAGCAATGCCGCCTTCTGGGCACGGCACATGAGCGACACGGCCAAGGTGGCACGGGCGGGGTTCGGCGTGCTATGGGTCGCGCACTGGGGCGCTCGGCAGCCATTCGTACCTGCGCGGGGCTGGCTCGGCCTCGGCTGGACCTTCTGGCAGTGGACCGCCTGCGGTCGCGTCCCGGGCATCGTCCACTGTGTCGACCGGAACCAGTATGTGAGCACCAAGTCACTGGCCAGCATGTCCATCCGTCGACAGCAGTTGCGCTCGAAGTAGCCACACCGATACGGGTGCCGCCCGCCCGATACGGGTGCGGGCGCCCCGGGCCGGTCGGCGGTGGGGTCGTTCGCCGGGCCGCCCAGCGAGCCGGGTGCGGCTCGGTGTACCGTCAGGACGCTGGTCGCGGTGGCGCGGCCCATGGATCGATCCCGGAGGCTCCAGTGTCCAGGTTCATCGAAGCGCTCGACGCGCATCTGGTCAACGAATACGCGGCATCCCAGCAGTACATCGCGATCGCGGTGTGGTACGACGACCAGACCCTGCCCCTGCTGGCCCAGCACTTCTACCGCCAGGCGGTGGAGGAGCGGAACCACGCCATGATCATCGTCCAGTACCTCATGGACGCCGAGGCCCACGTGACCATCCCGGGGGTGCCCGCTCCCAAGCTGGACTTCGCCGACGCTATCGAGCCGGTGCGCCTCGCGCTCGAACAGGAGAAGCAGGTCACGAGCCAGATCGAGGCCCTGGCCCGGCTGGCCCGCGAGGAGGGCGACCTGGTCGGGGAGCAGTTCCTGGCCTGGTTCCTGCGTGAGCAGCGGGAAGAGATGGCCAGCATGGCCGACCTGCTGCGTACGGTCGAACGCGCAGCCGAGACCAACATCCTGCTTGCCGAGGGGTACCTGGCGCGTGCCACGGTCGGCGACGGGGGCAATCCGGGTGACGCGCCGCCGGCGGCCGGGGGGGCGCTGTAGCGCCGGGACGATGTGATGCGCGGCGAACTGGGCCGTGGGTGATCGGTCGTCGCTCCGCGGTCAGCCGCTCCGCGGTCAGCCGCTCCGCGGTCAGCCGCTCCCCGGTCAGCCGCGGGTGTCG
>JBBSOS010000088.1:0-8561 GCA_038259505.1 Candidatus Limnocylindrales bacterium
AGCTGCCGCTGCTGGTCGGTGCCGCCCGCGCGGCCGGCGCGCTGGGGGCGTGCCTGTCCGGGGCTGGCTCGTCGATCATCGCGATCGCGGACTCCGCGGTGCTGGCCGCACGTGTCGCTGGCGCGCTCGAGGTCGCGGCGCTCGGCGCCGGCCTCCCGGGGCGCTCGATGGTCGTCTGGCCACGGACCACGGGCGCCGTCATCCTCGATTGACGGAGCGTTCGGCCGCCGCGGTGCCTGTGATCTCGGCTGAGGGAGGGGGCGCCGGCGTGTCGACGACGGTCACGACCACGTTGCCGGTCTTCTGCCCGGCCTGCACGTATCGAGTGGCGTCGATGGTCTCCGCGAACGGGTAGCGCCGATCGATGACGGCCCGGTAGCGGCCGGTCGCGAACATCTCGCGGAGCAGCAGCACCTCCTGCTGCCGATAGCTGGGCAGCGGCAGCAGGACCCGGCGGGTGCCCAGCCGACCCGTGACGGCGGTGAGCAGGACCAGCACCGGAGCGTGCCAGAATCGGCCGAGGTCCGTCGTCACATAGGGACCTCGGGGTCGGACCACGCGACGGCAATATCGGAAGCTCAGCTTGCCCACGGCGTCGAAGACGATGTCCCATGTCTGCCCGATTGTCCGGAAGTCCTGGGCATGCCGGTCGATCGTGACATCCGCGCCGAGGGAGCGCACCAGATCGAGCGTGTCCGAGTCCGCGACCGCGGTGACGTGCGCGCCCATGTCATGCGCCAACTGCACCGCGGCCGTGCCGATGGAGCCTGTCGCACCGTAGATGAGGATGCGCTGCCCAGCCCGGAGTCCAGCCCCCGCGAGACAGGTGCTCGCCAGGACGAAGCCGTCGCAGACCGCCGCACCTTCGTCGAACGTCATGCCGTCGGGCATCGTGGCCACGGGCGAGTCCTGCGGCACGCAGACGTAGTCGGCATTCGCGCCGAACGTGGCCTGGTTGACGCCGAACACCCGGTCACCGACGCTGAACTTCGTGACCGCTGGTCCGACCTGCTCGACCACGCCCGCGTACTCGTTGCCGAGGATCCGGAAGCGAGGACGGCGAAGGCCACTGAAGAAGCGCACGATGACCGGATCGCCCTGGCGGAACCCGCAGTCGGTGCGGTTCACCGTCGTGCTGTGGACCCGGACGAGGATCGCGTCGTCGACCGGCGTGGGGCGCTCCACCGAGTCGATGCGCAGGACATCCGGCGCGCCATAGCGATCGTGTACGACTGCTCGCATCATCGTCATCCCCTGTTCTCCCTTGGCTGCCATCGATGGATGGGTCCGCCCCGTTCCCAGGCAGTGCTTGCCCGGTAGAGCTCAGCGGGGCGGCCGCCCGCAGGTCCGGCCGCGACTCGCTGTCCGGTGGCCTCCACCCAACCGTCGTCCGCCACCATGCGGCGCCGGAAGTTGGCGGCATCCATGCGTGTGTCCCACACGGCTTCGTACACGTGTCGAAGCTCGGCGAGCGTGAAGGTCGGGCCTACGAACGCCGTCGCGATGCCCGTGACCTCCAGCTCGCGTCGGACCCGCTCGATGGCATCCCGCACGATCCGCGGGTGGTCGAACGCCAGCTCGACATCACCATGGAGCACATCGGCGACAGGCACCAGGGCGGCATCGGCGGCATCGGTGCCGGCGACGAGGGTGCCCAGGTCACGCATGACCGCGAGGTAGCCCACTGTGACGACGTGCATGCGTGGATCACGATCGGGATCGCCATAGGCCCCGAACTGTGAGAGCACGCCGGCCCCATCCACGCCCGTTTCCTCGGCCAGCTCGCGGAGCGCCGCCGCGTCGAGCGTCTCGTTCGGCCCCTTGAAGCCGCCCGGGATGGCCCACATGTCGCGATATGGGGCCTCGCCACGACGGACCAGCAGGACGTGCAACCGCTCGCGGGCAATGGTCAGGATGACAACGTCCACGGTGACCGCGAACGCCGGGAAGCGTGACGGGTCGTAGCCGACAGGACGCGCCGATCGACGAAGACTCGCCGACTTACGAGGGCGCGGCGATCTGCTAGTTTTGGTCACCATGACGTATACCTTGCCACGAAGTTATGGTCGCGTCAACCATAACCCCGGCCAGTGGGCGTCAACCATAACCGCGGCCACTGGCGTTGAGGCGCTCAGGTGTCGTTGCTCAGTCGCTCGGGCGGGTCTCTTGCTACGATCGGGCGCATGTCCCAGCTTGTCGTTCAGAAATACGGCGGTTCGTCCCTGGCAGACGCCGACCGCATCCGGCACGTCGCGCGGCGGATCGCCCGCGAGCGCGCCATCGGCTCCGACCTTGTCGTGGTGGTGAGCGCGATGGGCGACACGACGGACCACCTCCTGGAGCTCGCCGCGCGCATCACCGATGACCCCGACCCCCGTGAGATGGACCTGCTGCTCGCGACGGGTGAGCACATGAGTGGCACGCTCGTGGCCATGGCGCTCCAGGCGATCGGGGTGCCGGCCCTGTCACTGACGGGAGCCCAGGCTGGGATCCGCACCGATTCGACCCATGGTCGGGCGCGCATCGCGAACGTGGATCCGGTCCGGGTCCAGGCCGAGATCAGTGCCGGCAAGGTGGTCATCGTGGCCGGGTTCCAGGGTGCCACCGACGAATCGCATCAAACCGGGGAAGTGACGACCCTGGGCCGTGGTGGCTCGGACACGACCGCGGTGGCGCTCGCGGCTCGGCTGAGTGCGGACCGGTGCGAGATCTACACCGATGTCGAAGGGATCTTCACGGCCGACCCACGGGTGATCGGGGATGCTCGATTGCTGCCCGTCATCGGGTACGAGGAGATGCTCGAGCTGGCGCACCAGGGGGCCCAGGTGATGCAGACCCGTGCCGTCGAGCTGGGCTGGGTCAATGGCGTCATCATCGCTGTCCGGTCCACGTTCTCGGATCATCCCGGGACGCTCATCAAGGAGGTCGATCCGATGGAGCTGCGCGACAAGGTCCGAGGCCTGGCACTGGACCGCCAGGTCGCCAAGGTCACCCTCGTCGGGGTGCCTGACCGACCAGGCATCGCGCGTAACGTGTTCGATCCGCTCGCGGAATCGGGCATCAACATCGATCTCATCGTGCAGAACGTGGGCCACGCGGGCACCACCGACCTGTCCTTCACGGTTCCCGCGACCGAACTCGCCCGGGCTCGCCGGCTGCTCGATCCCGTCGTGCGGGACCTCGGATTCGCCGACATGACGACCGATGCCGCCGTGGCCAAGGTCTCCATCGTCGGCTCTGGCATCGGCAACGCGCCGGGCTACGCGGCGCGCATGTTCGGGGCGCTCGCCGATGCGGGCGTCAACATCGAGATGATCTCGACCTCGGAGATCCGCATCACCTGCATCATCGCCGAGGACCAGGTCGACGACGCCGCCCGCGCCCTGCATGCGGCCTTCCGCCTCGAACGCACCGACTCAGGCGAGGTGGCCGCCCCGGTCGCATGATCCTGCGCCCGGATCCAGCGCCTCGGTCCTCGGGCCCGGATCCCGCACCCGGATCCAGCGCCTCGGTCCTCGGTCCTCGGGCCCGGATCCCTGCGCCCGGATCCAGCCGCGCTTCTGGGTCCCTTCGATCGACCGCTGGCCGGTCGTTGTGACGAAGCAGCCGTCCGCCGCGACCGGTCATTCGTCGTACGGACCGCATCCCGGGCCGATCGACGGTGGAAGTGGCCCCGGGCCCCCTCCAAGGTTCCCGGAGCCACCGCAGCTACGTCACGTTGACCGCCGAGCGGTCGATCACAGGAAGACGAGGGCATCTCGGCCCGGATCGCGGCCCAGCGCGAGTGCGCTCAACGCGGCCCGCGTCCCGACGGGGAACGCGTCGGTGAAGATGGCCTCCGCGTCGTGCCAGCGCAACCGGTTCGTGCGTGTGTCGGAAGCCAGTAGCACGACCCGGGGCGAGCCGTCATCCCGACGCTTGAGCGCGATCCGTCGAAGCACACCCTGAACGTCGCGAAATCGGGTCTCCGCCTCGACCCTGATGCGAATCCCGGTCGTGGCGTGCACCGCCGACGCGTCCCACGCACGACGGTCGCGATCCAGCGGCAGGGGCACCTCGTACTGCCAGCGCCAATCGAGTCCAAGGCGTGCCCGGAGTCGTTCCAGCAGACGGATCTGGGCAACATCACGCGCGTGACGCCCTCCCGGGTATGTGGCAACACCGAGGTCGAGCCCAACGGCGGCGGCAGTCATGGCCGCGGCCCGTATCGACAGGTTGGGTAGCTGGCCGAGTTCCAGTCGTTCGATCGTCGATCTAGGCACGCCGATCGCCAGCGCGATCTGCCGCTGACTGAGACCGGCCGCCAAACGCGCATCCCGCAGGTCCGCCGCGAGGTGGCGAATCATCAGGTCGCTCTTGAGCATGGCCTGGATCACGATCCGTTCACGCGCTGTCACGGGCACAGGATGGTGAGTGCCACTTATCGACTGCTTATCGCACAAGAGGCGGGCTGTCTCGCGCTCGAAGATCCTGAGGTCCAGAGAGCCAACAGGTCGCTGCCCGGGATGCCCCGGGCCGTCCCACCGATCGACCGCTGGCCGGTCATTGTGACGAAGGAGCGGCCTGTTTCGGCTGCTCCTTCGTCGTTTTGACCGCACGGGGGGCCGATCGACGCCAGAACCCTCACAAACGCAGCTCGTGGGACCCGCGCCGGGCCAATAGTCTCGGGCGGTTCGTCACATTGACCGCTGGCCGGTCGATCGGAGGCCCACGACCACGACCACGACCACGACCACGACCCCGAGCCGGAGCCCCCCGACCCCGATCCCGATCCCCCACGGTATGACCGGCTCCGCCGTGCGTGCTGCGAGGTGCCGTATCGTGGGCGGGTGATTCGCCCGTTCATCGCCCGCCTGGAACGGTTCGCGAGCGTGGGTTCGACCCAGCCTATCGTGCGCGGCTGGCTCGACGCCGGCACGCCCGAGGTGTGCGTCGCAGTGGCGGACGAGCAGACGCAGGGCCGTGGGCGACTGGGCCGGATCTGGAACGCGCCAGCCGGCGCCGCGCTGCTCGTGTCGGCCGGCTTCCGGCCAATGGACCTGCCGGCACCGCACGCCTGGCGGCTGGGCGCAACGATGGCACTCGCGATGCTCGATGCGGCCGAGGACGTGGCCGGACTGCGGGACGCGACGCTGGGCTTGAAGTGGCCCAACGACATCGTTGCGGACGGACCTGACGGACTCCTGCGGAAGGTGGCTGGGGTCCTGGGCGAGGCCGTCCTGGACGGTGACCAGGTGGACACCGCCGTCGTCGGCATCGGCATCAACGCCGATTGGGCTGCGGCCGACTTCCCACCCGAGCTGGCAACCTCCATGGCCAGCCTACGCGAGCTGTCGGGTGGCCGACCGATCGAGCGGGACACCTTGCTGGATGCCTGGCTCGACCGGCTCGAGCCGCGTTACGAGGCCCTGCGCCAGGGCCGTTTCGATTCGGGTGCGTGGTCGACTCGTCAGCGGACCACGGGTGAGATGGTGGAGGTCGACATGCCTGACGGCCGCGTGCAGGGTCGAGCCCTTGGTGTGGATCCCGAGGGGGGGTCGCTGCTCATCGAGGGACGAGACGGCGCGACTGTGGCCATCGACGCCGGCGACGTGACCCGTTGTCGGGTGGTCCACATGCCAGGCATGCGCAGGAGTCGCTGAACGAGCATGCGCAGGAGTCGCTGAACGAGCACGCGCGCCAGTCGCTGATCGGGCGTGCGCCGCCTTCTCTGAGGGAGCGACCGATCCGCGTCCCGCCCCTGGTCCACGCCAGACCCCGCGGATCCTGTGCCGTGGCGCGCCACCGGACGTGTAACAGATAGACTTCCGCGGTGTTCAGGAAGGGGAGAGACGCAGGAGTGTTCGCGCGCCCGCTGCCGCTCGATGCGGACCGTCTGGCTGTCGAGGCCGCCCGACGCGACCCGCTGCGATTCGAGACCCTCTACCGGAAGTACGTTGCCCAGGTGTACAGCTTCGCGCTCTACGAGACCCGTGCTCACCACGCCGCCGAGGACATCACCGAACAGGTGTTCCTCCAGGCGCTTCGTGGCGTGCCCACGTTCGATGACCGGGGTGCCGATGAGGGCAGCACGTTCCGCGTGTGGTTGTTCCAGATCTGCCGCAATGTCCTGGCCAATGAACGCCGCCGCGAGCGCCGGCACCCGGGGGCGCCACTAGATCTGGCCATGGATGTGCCCGGAACGGATGATCCCGCACGTACGGTCGCGGAACGGGATGAGGCGGCACGGGCCTGGCAGGTCATCGACACGTTGCCCGATGACCGGCGCCGCGCACTGGTGCTCCGGTTCGTGGAGGAGATGTCGGCACGTGAGATCGGGGAGGTGATGGGTCGATCGGAGGGCGCGGTGCGGGTGCTCATCCATCGAGCCCTCCGGAGCGTCGCCGACGGGCTCGGCGGCGAGCGGTCGTGATGGCTATGTCGGACGAGGACGCCGCCATCCAGCTCGACCTGTACCTTGAGCAGATCCTTGGAGGCGCCCCGACCCTGGGAGGTGCCCCGACGCTTGGAGGCGCCCCGACGCTTGGAGGCGCCCCGACCCTGGGAGGCGCCCCGACGCTTGGAGGCGTCCCGACCCTTGGAGGCGCCCGGCTCGTTGACCCGATCGCGGACGCCGGCCGCGAGGCTCTCGAGGATGACCGGCTGGCGGAGGCCGTCCGACGCGTCAGTGTCGGCGCCAGTCGGTATCACCCATCCTTCCGGTTCGAGGAGCGTCTCGCAACCCGGCTCCGGGATACCGCCAACGGCCTCGAGCTCCCGACCGATCGACCCGGTGTCATGGTGCCGTTCCCTCCCGGCGGCGTCGCGCGGGCACGTTCCCGGCACCGCGGCGGCGTGATCGTCGGCGGCGCGATCGCATCGGGCCTCTCGATCGCCTCGATCGCAGGCGCCGCAGCGCTCGTCGTGTGGCGACGCGCACGCTGGGAGCGGTTGGTCTGATGCCGGTCCAGTTTCCCTTCCGGCCTCGTCGTGATTCGTTCCCGCCGGACCTCTGGACGCAGTGCCCCTCGTGCGCCGAGATGCTCTACAACAAGCAGCTCGAGAAGAGTCTTCGGGTCTGCTCGCGCTGTGGCCATCACTTCCGGCTGCGGATCGATGCCCGGCTGGCGATGCTCGTCGATCCTGACACGTGGCAGGAGCGGGATGCCGGCCTGATGTCCCTGGATCCCTTGGGCTTCGTGGACACCAAGAGTTATCCCGACCGGCTCGCGGCTGCCCAACTGTCGACCGGTGCCCGGGACGCGGCCGTCAGAGGCATCGGTCGTATCGGGGGCACCCAGGTATCGCTGGCCGTCATGGACTTCGCCTTCATGGGTGGATCGATGGGGTCCGTGGTCGGCGAGAAGGTCACACGGGCAGCCGAGGACGCCCTCGACGAGCGACTGCCGCTCATCGTCATCAGTGCGTCGGGTGGCGCCCGGATGCAGGAAGGCACGCTGGCCTTGATGCAGTTGGTTCGGACGGTCGCGGCGATCACCCGCCTCGCTGATGCCGGCGTGCCATACATCAGCCTCATGACCGATCCCACCACCGGGGGAGTATTCGCGTCGTTCTCGGCCATCGGCGACGTCAACATCGCGGAGCCCGGCGCCCTCATCGGGTTCGCCGGGTCGCGCGTCGCTGCGGGAACCACTGGCGACGCCCTGCCGGACGGATTCCAGCGCGCCGAGTTCCTGTTCCGCCACGGCTTCGTGGACCGGGTGATGGCCCGCGCCGAGATGCGCACGGGGCTCATCGACCTGCTGCACTACCTGCGACCGAGCGATATCCGGAGCTTCCCCGTGGCGGAAGCAATCGTGGCCGGCAACGGGGATGCACCATGGGAGCTGCCGGCCCGCGTCCCGGGCAGCAGCAACGGGCGAGGTGCCGCGCATGGTTGAGCGCGCGGGCGCCGGCGAGACGATGGTGCCGGCCGCGGCTGACGGCCGTGCCTCCGACGAAGCCCAGACCCGGGCACGCGTCTGGGCCCGGGTGCAGATGGCACGCAACGTCAGGCGACCACACACCATGGAGCTCGTCGGGCTCATGGCGGACGAGATCATCGAACTCCACGGCGATCGGGCGTTCGGTGATGACACCGCCCTGGTGGGCGGCTTCGCGACGCTGGGCGGCCGGCGCATCGTGTTCCTGGGCCATCAGAAGGGCAATGAAGTCGAGGAGAACATCCGTCGCAACTTCGGCATGCCCCACCCCGATGGCTACCGGAAGGCGGCACGGCTGATGCGCCTCGCCGAACGACTGGGTCTCCCCGTGGTCGCCTTCGTGGACACGCCCGGCGCGTCGCCGGATGCCGCCTCGGAGGAGCGTGGCCAGGCCGAGGCTATCGCGAGCTCGATCGCGACCATGACCCGGTTGCGGGTACCCATCGTGACCGTCATCACCGGTGAGGGCGGATCGGGTGGCGCACTCGCCATCGCCGTCGGGGACGTCGTGCTCGCGCTGGAGAACGCGATCTACTCGGTCATCTCGCCCGAGGGATGCGCCAGCATCCTGTGGCGGAGCCCGGAAGCCGCCCAGCAGGCGGCCGTGGCGATGCGCCTGACGGCGGCGGATCAGCTGGC
>JBBSOS010000089.1:0-8551 GCA_038259505.1 Candidatus Limnocylindrales bacterium
CATCGCTGGCGGATACCCGATCGATCCCCTGCCAGGTGGTGTCGGTGATCTCGTCGGGATCCGGGCACGCTACGCAGCCGACGACCTGGATGCCGAGACCTTTGGGCGCCTCGTGGACGAGTGGGTCGTGGCGGTGGTCGACGAGCAGATCGCGTCCGGCCTGGCCCTCGTATGTGATGCCGATGCGCGCTGGCCCGGAGGGCAGCCCGGCCTCGCCCGTGACCTCCTGTCCGGGCGCGTGACGCCCCACGATGTGGTCGCCGCCTGGCGCGTCGCCGACACCGGTACCAACGTGCTCACCAAGCAGGTGCTGCCGGGTCCCTGGTCCGCGTCGCTGGCCCTGGCGAGCAGCCCGGCCGATCGTGCCCCCATCGCCCGCGACCTCGTCCTGGTCCTGGGCCAGACCTCGCGCGAGCTCGGTGCCGCGGGGTGCCCGCTCATCCAGGTCGACGAGCCCGCCGCGACCCGGGGGATCTCCCGGACGGATGGCTTGGACGCGCGCGTGGAGGACCTGGCCCACGACCTCGGCTCGCTGCTCGATGGCCTGCCCGAGGGGCTGAGCGTCTGTCTGGGATTGCCGGATGCTCCGCCGCGAGCCGACACGTGGCCCGCACTCGCCGAACTGCCGGTCCAGAGCTATCTCGTCGATACCTCTGCGGGCGTGGACTCCTGGCGCTTCATCGCGACGCTTCCCTCTGACCGGGGCGTCATCGTGGGTGCCGTGGACGCACGGACCCGCGACATGGAAGACCCCGAGATGCTGGTCTGGGCTGCCACTCTCGCCGCCGAGACCGGCGATCGGGGCACGGCTCGTGTCGGTATCTCGTCGTCGGGCAGCCTTGCCGGCATCGGCCGACACCGGGCGCGACGCAAGATGGAACAGGCGGGCATGGCCGTCCGGCTGGCGGCGATGGGACCGCTCGGCCAGGTCGCCCGGGCGCTGCAGCCGGACCCTGGCACGTGCCGGGTCCGGGGTCTGCCCCAGCTGATCGAGGCATGGACGATGGGAACCGGAGGCAACCTCGGATGAACCACGATACGGATGTCGCCCGCTACCCACGGGTCGTCCTGGCGACCGCGTGCATCCCGTGGACGGCGACCTGGCAGGTCGACGCGCCCCTGTTCCGGGAGTCCGTCGCCCACCGGGTCGCGCTCGGCATCCGGGACCTGTATGTCTTCGGTACCGCGGGCGAGGGCTACGCGGTGACCGACGGCCAGTTCGACCAGGTCGTGGCGCTGTTCTCCGACGAGGCCGCCCGACACGGTATCGAGCCGATGGTGGGCGTGATCAGCCTGTCCACCGCGACCATCATCGAGCGCGTCGGGCGGGCGATGCAGCTTGGTGTCCGCCGATTCCAGTTCGCGCTGCCCGGCTGGGGAGTGCTCACCGATCGCGAGGTCGAGGTGTTCATGGACGCCCTCCTCGGCCGGTTCCCGGATGCCTCCTTCCTGCACTACAACCTGATGCGCAGCGGCCGTCTCATCAGCCCCGCCATGTACGCTCGGCTGGCGGCACGACACCCGAACCTCGTAGGCACCAAGAACGGCACATCGGACATCCTGCGAATCACCGGCCTGCTGACCGAGGCACCGATGCTGCGCCACTTCCTGACGGAGGTGGGCTACCCGTACGGCTGCTCCCTGGGCGCGCCCGGGCTCCTCATGTCGCTGAGCTCCACCAATCCGGTGGCGGGGCGACGGTTCTTCGAGGCGGGAGTCAACGGCGATCTCGGCCTCCTCCTGACGCAGCAGGCGCAGCTGGTGAGCATCGAGGTGGCCCTGGAGGCCGCGGCTGGCGACAGCGGTGCGCACATCGACGGCAGCTTCGAGAAGATGCTCCACCGGCTCCTCGATGACCGGTTCCCGCTCCGGATGCTGCCGCCCTACAGCGCGGTTCCCGAGGCGGGCTACCAGGAGTTCCGGGCGTGGCTCGAGCAGACCCTGCCGCGGTGGCGTCCGGACGCAGGTTGACACCCGTCGGCTGAGCCTCGCCGTGGCTGACCCGTCGTCGACGGCTCACCGTGGGCATACACTCGGCGTCATGAGTGCAGCATGGAACGACCCGCGACTGACGGGCATCGGCAGGGTCCCGATGCACAGCGTGCCGCACACGGACCGACTCGAGCTCGATGGGCCGTGGCGGTTCCAGTTCCTGTCGCGGCCCGACACCACCCCCGGCGATCGATGGCGCGAGATCACGGTCCCGGGCGCCTGGACGATGCAGGGCACCGACGACGCGCCCCACTACACCAACGTCCAGATGCCCTACCCGGACCTGCCGCCGTACGTCCCGGACACGAACCCCACGGGCGTCCACGAGCGAAACTTCGAGCTGCCCGACCGCTGGACCGGCAAGCGCATCGTGCTGCACGTGGGTGCCGCCGAGAGCGTGCTCATCGTCCAGCTCAACGGTATCGATATCGGCATCGGCAAGGATTCCCACCTCGCCTCCGAGTTCGATATCACCGACCACGTTGTGCCGGGTGTCAATACGCTTCGGCTGACGGTGGTCAAGTGGTCCGATGCGAACTTCGTCGAAGACCAGGACCAGTGGTGGCACGGCGGCATCACGCGGTCGGTGTACCTGTATGCCACCGGACACGTCCATCTCGCGGACCTGCGCGCGGACGCGGGACTGGCGGACGACCTGACGACCGGCGCGCTCGGTCTCACGGTCACCGTCGACGTCGGTCCCCTGCCGCTGCCCGGCTGGACCATCGACGCCCGGCTGACTGGGCACGGTCACGACGCCCGAGCCACGCTGCCCGTCCACGCCGCACCGGTCGACAACGCCTTCGTGGAATGGACCCGATCCGATCGCGACCTGCTGTGGCGCGTCGGTGCCGGTGAGCCGCTCAAGGTCGATGAGCAGCGAGCATGGCAGGAGCTGCATGCCCGGCTGACGCCGCCGCTCGATGGCTCCGCTCGCTGGCAGGTCTCGATCCCCGACGTCCGGGCATGGTCCGCGGAGCTGCCCCACCTGTACGACCTGTCGGTGACGCTCCGGTCACCGGACGGCGTGGAGGCGGAACGTGCGTCCATCAAGGTCGGTTTCCGGCGGGTCGAGATCCGGGGCCTGGACCTGCTCATCAACGGCCAGCGGGTGTTGTTCCATGGCGTGAACCGGCACGACTTCGACCCGAAGATGGGTCGGACGGTGACGCGGGCGCAGATGCGCGCCGACATCGTCCAGATGAAGCGCTTCGGTTTCGACGCCGTGCGCACCTCGCACTATCCCAACGATCCAGCGTTCCTGGAGCTGACCGACCAGCTGGGCCTGTACGTCATCGCCGAGGCGGACATCGAGTCGCACGCGTTCTGGGGCACGCTCTGCGACGACCCCAACTACCTGTCGGCGTGGGTCGAGCGAGTATCCCGGATGGTGGTCCGCGACAAGAACCACGCGAGCGTCATCAACTGGTCTCTGGGCAATGAGTCGGGATACGGTGCCAACCATGATGCGGCGGCGGCCTGGGTGCGCCGATACGATCCGTCACGGCCGCTCCACTATGAGGGGGCGATCCGCTTCGACTGGGCCAGCGACCAGACCGTGAGCGACATCGCGTGCCCCATGTATCCCTCGATCGAGGCCATCGTCGCGCACGCCCGCTCGGGGCGTCAGCGCCATCCCCTGGTCATGTGCGAGTACTCGCACGCGATGGGCAACAGCAACGGCACGCTCGCGGAGTACTGGGCGGCCATCGAGACCACACCCGGCCTGCAGGGCGGCTACATCTGGGAGTGGTGGGATCATGGCCTGGAGCAGGAGCTCCCGGACGGGTCGGTCCGCTGGGCATACGGCGGGGACTTCGGCGAGACCCCCCATGACGGCGATTTCTGCGTCGACGGGCTCAACTGGCCCGACCGCACGCCCAAGCCGGCGATGTACGAAGCGCAGGCCATCGCATCCCCGGTGCGCCTCGCGATGGGGGGCACGGACCGCGTCGACAAGGGCGTCCTGGTGCTCGAGAATCGGCGCTGGTTCCGGGACACCTCGTGGCTGCAGGTCCGATGGTCGCTGGAGCTCGACGGCCTGGCCCAGGCGAGCGGCGTCCTGCCGATGCCCTCGATCGCGCCCAGGGCGACCGGTGAGCTGGTCCTGCCGGCAGGCGCGTTCCGCCCGACCCCACCGAGTGGCCGCGTCCAGCGCCTCTCGGCGGCTGGTGAGTGGTGGCTGACCCTGTCGTTCGTGACCGCCGACGACGAGGCGTGGGCAGCCGCTGGCTCCGAGGTCGGCTGGGCACAGGTCAGGCTACCGACCGCGGCACCGGAGCCGATGGCGCCACCCGCCACCACCGCCGGCTCCATCGACCTTGACCCGGAGGGCCGGCTCCGCCACCCGTTGTTCGCGGCAGGGCCCGCGCTGTCACTGTTCCGGGCACCCACCGACAACGACCGCATCGGCGGTATGGGTGCCGCATGGCAGGCGCTCGGACTGGACCGCCTGGAACGACGACTGGTGGACATCGACCGCACACCCGGCTCGGCAGTGGTCCGCGCCGACGAGGTCACGGGCGCTGGGATCGTCGTGCGTCACGAGACGACGTACACGGCGCTTCCCGGCGGCGCGGTCCGTATCGAGGAGATGGTCGAGGTCCCCGATCCCCTCGACGACCTGCCCCGTGTCGGCTCGGTCATCGAACTGGCCGCGGGCCTCGACCGCGTCACCTGGTTCGGTGCCGGCCCCCACGAGTCCTACCCGGACCGGAAGCTGGCCCGGATCGGCCGCTTCGAGTCCCGAGTCGCGGACCAGGTCGTGCCCTACATCTGGCCCCAGGAGAATGGTGGCCACGCCGACGTTCGATGGCTGGAGCTGACCGACGCAGGCGGCGTTGGCGTGCGCATCACGCTCGGTCGACCGAGCCAGGTGTCGGTACTGCCCTACCGGGCGGCCGATCTCGCCGCCGCGAACCACCAGGCGGACCTCCGGGCGCACCCATCGACCGTGGTCCACCTCGATGCGGCACACCGGGGCGTGGGCACGGCCAGTTGCGGACCCGACACGCTGCCGCAGTACCTGCTGCATGCCGGCACGTATCGCTGGTCATGGGTGTTCGAACCCATCGGTGGCTCCCAGCCGTAGCCGTCCCGATCTCGTCAGCGGGTCTCGATCGCCCCCAGGTCGGGCGCCTCGCCCGACCAGTCGTCGGTCACGCCCGGGATGACGATCCCGGCGTCGATGGCCGGCGAGCCCGACGCCAGTCGGAAGTCATGGTCGGCCCTGCCCACGAACCGGGGCGCCGCCACGATGCCCGCCGCGAGTTGCCCGGTCCAACCCTGGAGCGTTGACAGGTCTGCCGTGGTGCCCACGCCGCGCACGTTCGCGATGGGGCCGCCACCGTTCCACAGGAGCGTGTGATCGAGGATCACGTCGTCCGGCTGCGCGCCCGTCAGGATCAGGGGCACACCGCGCCCGGGCATCACCAGCAGGTCGTTCAGCACCCGGGCGCCATCCACGGAACCCGAGAAGTGTCCCGTATCGGAGCCCAGCAACAGGCTGTAGTCATCCAGGTCCACGAGCGTGTCGTTGGCGACGAGCATGCACTCCCCACAGCGCAGGATGATGCCCCTCGCCCTGCCCGACGTCGCAGCCCCCCACGCCACATCGTCGACGAAGGCGTTATCCGCGCACGGGAAGCCATCGGCAGTACCGGTCTCGAGGACGTTCTCGTTGTCCCACGCGCGGTTGTCCCGGATGGTGACACCCGAAGCGCCGAAGATCTCGAATGCGCTGCCATCCCAGCCGTAGTCGCTGGACGGGGCACGGTTGCCCCAGACATCGTTCCGCTCGACCAGCACCGGGCCGGTGGTGTGCACGAGGCTCACGCCGGTCGCGCCGTAGTCATCGTCGGCATCGACGCTCCGGGGCGTCGAGCGGATGAGCCGGTCGTGGTCGTGGATGCGGTTGCCGCGGATGATGACCCCGGCGCCATCCCCGTCGACCTCGACGCCCGTCCGGTCGTGATCGATCTCGTCACCCTCGATGCGCACGTCCCGACTGTCCGAGACCAGGATGCCGAACCCATCGTTGTCGGTCAGGCGCGAATGGACCACTGCCACTGCGCCGCCGGTGACGCCCTCGACCAGGACCCCGGCACTGCGGCTCCCGGCCGATCCGGTGACGGTCAGGCCGTCGAGCACGATCCAGGCAGGGCCCGGCCGGACGCGGATGGTGTCCCGCCGACCATCGACGCGGCCGTCGATGATCACGCCTCCCGCGGGATCACCCAGCACGGTGATGGGCGCTCCCGCGCGTTCCGCCACGGCGACGTCGAAACCGGCATGACGGACCGGGCGAGGGCGACGGCATCGCCAGGGGACCACTCGGAAGGTCCGGGATCGACGCGGAAGCGCCGAACGCCAGCAGTGCCACGGCGATACAGGCGGCTGCCCCGGTCACGGACCGATGACGAGGAACCCGTCGATGTCCACCCGAGCTCCCGTGCGTGGCTTGCGGGCCGTACCCATGGTGCGTACCTCGATGGTATGGCTGCCCGACCCGAGGCGCTGGTGGAACACGATCCGGCGATCCGCCGTGATGGATGCGCGCAGGTCAACGGTCGCGACCCGGACGCCGTCGATCGCGATCCTGACGCGTCCCCGATCACGTCCGAGGCTGGCCACGAGCGCGATCTCCCCTCCAGTGAATCGGAGTCGGACCCAACGGTCGATGGTTCGGCTGGAGCGGACCGAGCCGCCGAACGCGGCGGCGAACGACGACCGCTTCCAGCCCTTGGAATACCTGAGCCTGGCCGACGGCGTGTCCTGGACAGCATGAACCCGGACCCCGTTGTCAGGGACAGAGGTCGTGTTCCCTGCTCCATCCACGGCCGACGCGCCCATGACACAAGCGGTCCCGGAGGCGAACCGGTCGTCACGCGACCCGGCCAGCCGGACGTTGGGTGCGGCATGCAGACTCGCGTCATCCTGCGCGATGAACGTCGCGCCGCCGCAGTCGGCGCGCAGCTGGGCCGAGACGATGCCGGACGTGGCATCGCTCACCGACCAGGCGACACGGACGGGGATGGGCATCGGACCCGTGGCCACCGTGCCACCGCGCAGACCTACCCGGGGTGCGTGCACCACCGGCCTCGTGGCGTCGAGCCTGATGGCATCACTGACGATGGGGCCGAGCGTGCCCCGTGTATCCCGGCCCTGGAGTCGCACCGTCCTGTCGCCATCGGGCCCGTCGAGCGTCACCGTGTGCACCGAATCGCGCGGACGCCATTCACTCCACACGTCGTCGCGTGTGGAGGTCCGCAGCTGATACCCGTCCGTACCACGTGTCTCGATCTTCAGCGGACCCCCGGTGCTGAGCGGTGCATCCCCGGCCACGACCATCCGTCGAGAGCGCAGACCATGCACGACCTGGTCGTCGCCGGCCGCGACATTGCCATCGAACTGACGACTGATCCCCGGGACACGTAGCGGGCCGGTCTGCCAGAACATCCAGGTGGTCCAGCCACTGGGCAGGATGGGCGACTGACAGCTCCAGCAGGCAACCCACAGCGGATGTGCCCCGAACGACGTGTCATTGCCGGTGACCTGGCCCCACATGTGGGCGGACGTGTAGATCATGACGAGGCGGCCGGTACGCTGGTACACCCGGTCGACAAGCGCCCGAAGCCGGGACCGGGCCGCGGAACGATCGGCCTGCCCCATCGAGGTCAAACACTCCACGTCCACGACCGGTGGCAGGACGCCATCCAGGGCTCCGTTCGCGGCCATCACATCCACGAATGCGTCGGCTTGCGCCACGCCGTTCCGGCGATAGTCGAAGACGTGATAGGACCCGAGTGCGAGATCAGCTTCGCGGGCGGCCGTGACGTGGGCGCCGTACCAGGGGTCGACGCCCTTGCTGCCCTGAGTCGCCTTGGTGATGACGAACCGGACGCCGACTGCCTGCACGAGTCGCATGTCCACCGCGCCGTCATACCGGCTGATGTCAATGCCCGGAGCGCGATCGTTGGTCGGCACCGAGCCGTGTGCGTCGACGGCATCGGCGTCTGGTGTCCATGCTGAACGATCGACATCGACGGCGAGGGCGATGGTGCGGTACGCCTCGCGGCTGGGCTCGGGTATCGGCCTGGGCGTCGCCTCGCGGCCCGCGCGCTCGGCCGCTCGCCGGGTCATGTGCTCCGTGACCCCACCCGCGGTCCGGGACGGGGTCACGGATGGCGACGCCGTCGGCGTCGAGCGACAGCCCAGACCACCGCTCGCACCGGCAGACATGGCCGATGCCGGCCGGCTGGTGACGACATCGTCGATGCCCGACGCCGGCAACATCGCACCGGTGCCAAGCAGCAGCACCAGCCCAGCGGCGATGAGCGTCCCGAGCGCGCGGCCCAACACCGCGACCGGGTCCCATGACGGTCGTCGAACGGACACGAGGTCTCCAGGGCACAGGAGGCTCGGCGGTTCCGAGAAGCTGTCGGGCGACTCGTGCCCGATACCGAGGACCAATGTACTCCGGTCCGCGACCCGTCGGGCTCCCGTGGCGCACCACGAGCGTTCATCGCGTGTGCACGAGGCCGCGCTCTTCCGCGCGTCC
>JBBSOS010000090.1:0-8537 GCA_038259505.1 Candidatus Limnocylindrales bacterium
CGCCGACCGCTCGAAGCGCCCCCCGAAGCGACCCGCCCAAAGGTGCCCAAAGGCAGCCGCGGCCCCAGACGCGCCGGCTGATCCTGCCCCATGACCGCGATGCCTGCCGACATCGATCCGGACGCCGCTGTTCGGGCGATGGTCCTGACCATCAGCGATGGTGTTGCGGCAGGTACCCGCGATGACGCCAGCGGCGTCGAGCTCGCGTCCAGGCTGGCAGGCCTTGGCTACGCCGTGCGCCGCGGCGGCGTGCCCGACGAACCCGAGGTCATTCGGGCTGCCGTGGCCGCCGCGGTCCAGGCCGGCACGCGTCTCGTGGTCACGACCGGCGGCACCGGTCTCGGGCCTCGTGACCGGACACCCGAGGCGCTCGGTGACTTCCTCGATACCCTCATCCCCGGCTTCGGCGAGGTCATGCGTGCCGTCGGCCGTCGCTCGACGGCCCTCGCGGACCTGTCGCGATCGTTCGCGGGCGTTCGTGGCTCATCGCTGGTCATCGCGGTTCCCGGCAGTCCGCGCGGCGCGCTCGAATCGCTGGCCGCGGTCGAACCGCTGCTGACCCACGCCCTCGATACCCTCGCGGGTCGGACCCAGACGCACCCGGAACCCAACGATGCTGGATCCGTGCGCCGGCCCTGATGGATGAGCTGATGGGGCACGTGCCGCTGTATCCATTGGCACCGGCCCTGTTCCTGGGGGCAGTCGTCGTGTTCGGGCTCCAGATGGCGCGCCACCTGCGCGTCTTCGCCCGTGCGCACCCGGCCTCGGTGACCGATCAGGGTGGCAGGCGCACCGACGCACTGATCCGGTACGCCATCGTCCAGGTGCGCATGTTCCGCGATCCCGCCGCGGGCCTGATGCATGCCGCCATCTTCTGGGGCTTCGTCATCCTGTCCATCGGCACCCTCGACCGGATCGCGTTCGGGATGGTCCGGACGACCCTGCGCTGGCCCCTGGATGGGTGGCTCTGGCGCCTGACGCTGGTCCTCCAGAGCCTGCTCATCGTGATCGTGCTGCTGGGCATCGGCTGGGCGCTCGTCCGAAGGCTCGTGGTCCGGCCACGCCGGCTGACCCTGTCCCGCGATGGCCTCACCATCCTGGTGCTCATCGGCGCCGTGGTCCTGAGCGAGCTGTTCGCGGAAGCGTTCCGGATCGCTCGATACGGCGACCCCGATGCAGCCTGGGCATTCGCGCCGGATATCCTGGCCGGCCCACTTGGCGGGCTGCTGGGCAACGAGGCCCTCGGTATCGGCTATGTGGCCTGCTTCTGGCTGAACATCGTGCTGGTGTCCGCGTTCCTCGCGTACCTGCCGCGTTCCAAGCACCTCCACATCGCGACCGCGTTCTTCAACGCCGCGTTCCGGAAGCTGGCGCCCCGCGGCGAGCTGCCGGCAATGGACCTGGAGGCGGATACCGGCCGGTTCGGGGTCAAGACCATCGAGGACCTGTCCTGGAAGGACCTCCTGGACGGGTTCACGTGCACCGAGTGCGGGCGATGCCAGGATGCCTGCCCGGCATGGCTGACGGGCAAGCCGCTGGACCCCAAGACCATGATCATGGGCATCCGGGACATGTCCGTCGAAGCCGAGCGTGGGCTGCCGCTCATCCCGTTCATCCGTGGTCGCGACGCTGTGGCCCCCGGGCAGCTGGAGCGGCCCATCGTCGGCACTGCCATCCCCTACGACGCGGTCTGGGACTGCGTCACCTGCGGCGCCTGCGTCGAGGCCTGTCCGGTCGTCATCGAACACGTGGACAAGATCGTCGGGCTGCGACGGAACCTCGTCCTCGAGGAGAGCCGCTTCCCGGCAGAGCTGCAGGGTGCATTCACGGCCATGGAACGGCACGGCGATCCGTGGGGCCTGCCCGCAGGCCAGCGACTCGACTGGACGAGGGACCTGCCGTTCCCGGTGCGGACCGCCGCCCAGGTCGCCGCCGAGGGTCCCGACGCGGTCGCCCGGCTCGAGTGTCTGTACTGGGTCGGTTGCGCCGCATCCTTCGACGAGCGCAACCGGCGGGTCGCGCGGGCGTTCGTGACCTGTCTGGATGCTGCCGGCGTGACATTCGCCGTCCTCGGGCAGGAGGAATCGTGCACGGGCGACCCAGCCCGGCGGATGGGCAATGACTATGTGTACCAGATGCTCGCCGTCGGCAACATCGCGACCCTCGACCGGTATCGACCGACCACCATCGTGACCGCATGCCCGCATTGCTTCAACGCACTGGGCGTGGAGTATCGGCAGCTCGGTGGCGACTACGAGGTGATCCACCATGCAGCCTTCCTGGCCCAGCTGGTGGAGGAGGGGAGGTTGCCGACCGGTGCGCCGGAGGCTGGGGCCCCAGAACGACGGATCACCTATCACGACGCCTGCTACCTCGCCCGCTACAACGACGTGGTCGCCGAGCCGCGGGCCGTCCTCGAGGCCGTCCCCGGGATCCGGCTGACCGAGATGGAGCGGTCGGGTCGCGACGGCTTCTGCTGTGGCGCCGGCGGCGGCAGGATGTGGATGGAGGAATCCCGGGGCACCCGCATCAACGCGGAACGGACACGCCAGGCGCTCGATACGGGCGCCACGACCGTGGCCACGGCCTGCCCGTTCTGTCTCGTCATGCTCCGTGACGGCGTCAACGAGGCTGGCGCGCGGGGCGCGGGCGTGCAGACCCAGGACGTGGCCGAGATCCTGGCGGGATCGCTGTCCACGTGGGCCGTCGCCGAGGGGCGGGCACTGCCAGTCCTGCAGGCATGACCTCCCACGGTCGATCGCCAATCGATCGCTGGAGGATCGAACGGGCGGAGAACGGCTCGGATGCGGGGGTCGCCGTGGCCCGCGAGCTGCCTCCCTCCGCCGGATCGCGCCTGGCGTGCCGCAGAACGTCGGACATGCATCGCTGAGGGCCTGCACCTGCCACCGTGCGCTGGTCGCAGATGACGTGCTCCGCCAGTCTGTTCGCCCGCCGATCACTTGGCCAGCTTCGCCGGCCAACAGGCACTCCCCAAACAGGATGTTGACGCGCTGCCGCGCGCATGTCACCATCCCGCCCGTGAACGTCGGTCTGGCCATGGCTTGCATGTGTCCGTGTATGGAGATGCCCGGGCGGCCCCGACGTGCGGAGGATGGGGTCCGGATCCAGGGGTAGCGCGCGAGAGCTGACGCAACCGGATCACGGACGAGGTCCCGGGGCCGCGGACTCCAGCAGGAGCCGCGGCCATTCTGTTTCCTCCGAACGACACGACGGGTGACCGCCGACAGCCACCCCGGGCCACCCCAGGCCGGAACCTCGAAAACCACGGCGACATCATCAGACGTATCACCACTTACGACCAGCGAACGACCCACCGGAGGAACCATCACATGGCAGCACTCGACGACGAGACCAAGGCAGCATTCCGACCCGAGACCCTGGCACTGCACGCGGGGCAGCGGGTCGACCCTGCCACCAACGCACGCGCGGTGCCCATCTATGCGACCACGTCCTACGTATTCGATGACGCGGCCCACGCCCAACGACTGTTCGGGCTCCAGGAGTTCGGCAACATCTACACCCGGATCATGAATCCGACCACGGATGTGTTCGAGCAGCGGGTCGCCGCACTCGAGGGCGGCCTCGCAGCGCTCGGCGTCGCCTCTGGCCAGGCGGCGGAGACCCTGTCCATCCTCAATCTCGCCCGGAGCGGCGACAACATCGTCAGCAGCTCCAGCCTGTACGGCGGGACCTACAACCTGTTCCAGCACACGCTGCCCAAGATCGGCATCACCACCACGTTCGTGGACGGATCTGATCCGCAGGCCTTCGGACGGGCCATCGACGACCGGACCAAGGCCGTGTTCCTGGAGCTCATCGGGAACCCGCGGCTCGACGTCCACGACCTCCAGGCCATCGCGGACGTTGCCCACGCAGCGGGCGTGCCCGTCATCGTCGACAACACGTTCGCGCCGCTCCTCGCCCAGCCGCTCAAGAACGGCGCCGACATCGTCATCCACTCCGCCACGAAGTGGATCGGCGGTCACGGCACGGCGATCGGTGGCATCGTGGTGGACGGAGGCACCTTCGATTGGGCGGCCTCCAGCCGCTTCGCCGCTGACTTCGTCGAACCCGATCCCTCGTATCACGGCATCAGCTACACGGGCGCCTTCGGACCGCTCGCCTTCATCCTCAAGTTGCGAGTCCAGGGACTCCGCGACCTGGGTGCGGCGCTGAGCCCGTTCAATGCATTCCTGTTCCTGCAGGGGCTCGAGACACTGCCGCTGCGGATCGCGCGCCACAGCGAGAACGCCCTGACCATCGCCAGGTGGCTTGAGAAGCGCCCCGATGTGACATGGGTGAGCTACCCCGGCCTCGAGTCGCATCCCTCGCACGCATTGGCGACCCGCTACCTCACCGGCGGCTTCGGGGGCATCGTCACCTTCGGCGTCAAGGGCGGCGTGGAGGCCGGTCGGAAGCTCATCGACAACGTCCAGGTCTTCAGCCTGCTGGCCAACGTGGGCGATGCCAAGTCGCTCATCATCCATCCCGGTTCGACGACCCATTCCCAGCTGGAGCCCGAGGAGCAGGCGCTCACGGGCGTCACGGACGACCTCGTCCGGCTCTCGGTGGGCCTGGAGCATCCGGACGACCTCATCGCAGACCTTGCCCGGGCACTCGATGCCGCCACGGCGACGAACGTCTAGGCCGAGCAGCTTGCGACGGCAGCGGCCGCCGGATGACGACGATCGACCGTTCGCGCCCGGACCGTTGGCGCACACGCCATCTGACGGCGGCGTGCTGACCGTGGCGCGCGACCACCAGAGTGCCACCGGGACCGTCATCCCGGTGGCACTCGGGCCGTTCGAGCTCGGGTCCGGTGCGCTGCTGCCCGAGCTCGTGGTCGCATATCGCCATGACGGACTGGCTCCCACCGATGGGCCGCAGGTCGTCGTGGTCCATGCGCTGACCGGGTCGGCCGACGCATCCGGCGATTGGTGGGCACCGCTCATCGGTCCCGGTCGTGCGCTCGATACGCAACGGTATGGTGTCCTGTGCACCAATCTCCTCGGTGGCAGGTACGGCACCACGGGTCCGACGACCATCGATCCGGCCACCGGGGTGCCCTGGGGCGGCACGTTCCCGGCCATCTCGACACGCGACCAGGCGGCGGCCATGTGGCGGCTGGTCGCTTCCCTGGGCATCGACCAGGTCGCGCTGGTCACCGGTGGCTCACTGGGAGGCATGGTCGCCCAGGAGTTCGCGCTCCTCCATCCAGCGCGCGTGGACCGGCTCCTGCCGATGGCGGCACCTGCTGCGACCGGACCCATGGCGATGGCCTGGAACCGTATCCAGTCACGACTCATCGAACGGCTCGGCGACGAGGGCCTCGCCCTCGCCCGGCAACTGGCCATGACCACCTACCGCAGCGAGGCTGATTTCGACCAGCGCTTCGGGGGTCGGCGGGAGCACGACGGCCGCTCGTCGGTCACGAGCTACCTGGACTACCAGGGTCGGAAGCTGGTCGAGCGCTTCGACGGCGATACATACCGGGTGCTCGCCGGAGCGATGGACCTCCACGACATCGGCGAGGGGCGAGGTGGCCTGTCCGCAGCACTCGCGCCGCTGGCGCTGGCCGGCACTCGGCTCACCGCGCTGGGCATCGAGGGCGACATCCTCTATGGGCCGCGGCAGGTCAGGGTGCTCGCCGACACCGCCGCCGCAGCCGGGGTGCGCTCGAGGTATCGTGAACTGCGTTCGGACAAGGGTCATGATGCCTTCCTGGTCGAATGGGACCAGTTGGACGCGATCATCCGGGAGACGCTCGCGGACTGAGCGGCGCTGACCCGGGCGGACCGCCACTGGTACAGTCGATCCGTCGTCCGGATCGCTCGTGGAGGTGCCTCCGTGCACATCGTCGTGCTCGTCAAACCCGTTCCGGTCGTGGGGACCGAGCACCTTGACGGCGCCTACCGGACCCTCCGGGACACGCTGGAGCTCAATGGCAACGACGAGTACATGCTCGAACGGGCACTGCGACTGACCGAGGCGGACGGCGACGAGGTGTCGCTCCTGGCCATGGCACCCGCGACGGGTGTCGACGCCCTCCGCAAGGGTCTCGCCATCGGTGCGGCGCGGGCCCATCACGTGGTGGACGATGCCCTCGAAGGTTCGGATATCCGCTCGACCGTGAGCGTACTGGGTGCGGCGATCGGTCGTGTGGGGGCGGACCTCGTCTTCGCCGGCGCGGCCTCGTCTGATGGCGCGGGCGCCGTGGTCGGCGCGGCCCTCGCGGCCCGGCTCCGGCTGCCGTATCTCGCTGACGCCGCCGATATCGAGTTGGTGGACGCTGCTGGAGCTGCGGCCGTGCGTGTCCGTCGTCCGATGGGCAGCGGCCACGAGGTCGTCCAGGTAGATCTGCCAGCCCTCGTCATGGGCACCCAGTTGCTGGGCGAACCGCGATACCCGTCACTCCGGGGCATCATGGCGGCACGCACCCGTGAGATCATCACCTGGAGCGTGGCAGACCTGGGCATCGACCCAGCGACGGTCGGCGGAGGAGCTGCAACGACACAGGTGACGAGCGCCGTGGTGCCGCCGGAACGCGGCGCAGCGTCGGTCGTGAACCTGCCGCCCGACCAGGCGGCCGAGGCGGTCGTCGACTTCCTTGCCGGCCGAGGGCTCATCTGATGGGCACCATCTGGACGGTCAGCCGCGTCACCGCGGGAGGTTCGACGCGTGCGGGTCTGGAGCTCGCGACACTGGCCCGGACGATCGCCGAGGCTGGAGGCCAGGATGCCGCGGCCATCATCGTGGGCCCCGACGCAGCGGATGCGGGAGCATCCCTGACCGCATTCGTGCCCCGTGTCCTCGCTGCGGAATCGGTCGCGGGACGGCCCTGGGCTGCCACGGCCACCCAGGTCGTGCTCGACGTGGTCGACCTGGGACGCGATGTGCTGCTGGTCACCGCGGAGCCGGAGGGACTCGCCCTTGCGGGGTTCCTGGTCGGCGTCACGGAGGCACCTCTCCTCGTCAACGCGACCAGTGTTCGCTGGGACGCGGACGGCCTGTCGATCGGCATGAGTGCGTATGGAGGCCGGCTGGAGACCCAAAGCCGGTTCGCCGGCGGCCGCGGCCGCGGCGGCATCGTCGTGGTCCGGCCGGGCGCCATCACGGCCACATCGGCTGGCGTGCCGGGAACTGTGGAGATGGTCGTACCGGGGGCCGATGCGCTCGACGCGCTGGCTGGTGACGTCACCCTCGTGGAGCACGTCCCGGCTGCGCCCGAGGCAGTGATGGCCATCGAGGAGGCCCGCATCGTGGTTGGCGGTGGGCGCGGCGTCGGCGGTCCCGAGGGCTTCCATCTCCTGCGCGAGCTGGCGGATGCGCTCGGCGGTGCCGTGGGCGCGACGCGCGCGGCGGTCGATGCGGGGTGGATCGACTACGGGCAGCAGATCGGCCAGACGGGCAAGACGGTCCGTCCCGACCTGTACCTGGCCTGCGGCATCAGCGGTGCCATCCAGCACAAGGTCGGCGTCCAGACCGCCGGCACGATCGTGGCCATCGATCGGGATGCGGATGCCCCGATCCGGGAGTTCGCGGACCTGCTCGTGGTGGGCGACCTGTTCGATGTGGTGCCGGCCCTGACCGACGCTGTCCGGGCGCGCCGCGCCGCATCAGGCTGACGCCTCAGGCGCGCAGCACGCGCTGACGCCTCAGGCACGACAGCACGCGCCGACGCCTCAGGTGCGCCGCAGCAGCACCGCCTGGCCCTGACCGCCGCCGCCGCAGATCGCCGCGACCCCAGTCTCGGCTCCTGACCGTCGCATCTCCAGCGCGAGCGTCAGGAGCAACCGGAAGCCGCTGGCGCCCAATGGATGACCCAGGGCGATGGCACCGCCGTTGACGTTGACGCAGGAGTGCTCGATATCCAGCTCGGACATCGATGCCAGGACGACCGCCGCGAATGCCTCGTTGATCTCCCAGCGGTCGACATCACGGGCCGTCATCCCGTGGCGCCCCAGGAGTTCACCTGCGGCGTGGGATGGCTTGGTATGCAGCGAATGATCGGGTCCCGCGATGACCGCGTGATCCACGATCACCGCGAGCAGCTCGACCCCGGCCGCTGCCGCCCGCTCGCGCGTGGTCACGATTCCTGCGGCTCCCGCGTCCGAGATCTGCGACGCGTTACCCGCCGTGATGCTGCCCGTGGACGAGAAGGCAGGACGCAAGGCCGCGAGCGAGTCGGTGGAGGAATCGGGTCGCATCCCCTCGTCGCCGGTCACGAGCCCTCGCGGCGTATAGACGGGCACGACCTCTTCGGCGAAGGACCCGGCCGACCACGCTGCCACGGCGCGCTGGTGGGACGCGGCCGCGAACGCATCCTGGTCCGATCGGCTGATGCCGAGTGCCGTGGTCGTCCGTTCCGCCTGGGGACCCATCCCCTCATCCTCGAAGGCGCACCACAGGCCGTCGCGGACCATGGTGTCGACGAGCACCCGGTCGCCCAGTTGCGGGCCGCCCCGGACGAGCAGTGCGTGCGCTGCCCGACTCATGGACTCGAAGCCGCCGACGAG
>JBBSOS010000091.1:0-8516 GCA_038259505.1 Candidatus Limnocylindrales bacterium
CAGGGCACGTGTCGCACGCGGCGTAGGATATCTGGGAGAGCCAACTGCTCGGCGCCTGGGAGGCGGTGACGCGCGCAGCGCGGACCGGGGCAGACCTGCAGGGTATCGGCATCACCAACCAGCGCGAGACCGGGGTCGTCTGGGAACGGGCCACCGGCAGCCCCGTGGCGCCCGCCATCGTGTGGCAGAGCCGCATCACTGCCGGCCGCTGCGACGACCTGCGCGAGGCGGGCCACCAGGAACGCATCCGGAACCTGACGGGCCTGCCGCTGGACGCCTACTTCTCGGGCCCCAAGATCGCGCACATGCTCGACGCCACGCCTGGGCTGCGGGCGCGTGCCTCCGCGGGCGAACTCGCCTGCGGCACCATCGACAGTTGGCTCATCTGGCGGCTCACGGGCGGCCGTGTCCATGTGACCGACGTCAGCAACGCGAGCCGGACGCTGCTGTTCGACATCTCGTCGATGTCCTGGGATCCATGGCTGTGCGAGGTCATGGACGTGCCCATCGAGCTGCTGCCTCGCGTCGTCAGCTCCAGCGGGGTCGTGGCGGAGACGGACCCGACATGGCTGGGAGCCCCGGTGCCCATCGCGGGTATCGCCGGTGACCAGCAGGCGGCGACGTTCGGCCAGGCATGCTTCGACATCGGGGCCAGCAAGAACACGTACGGCACTGGCGCATTCCTGCTGCGGAACGTCGGCACCGCCCCGGTCGTGGCTGGGCATGGCCTGCTGACGACCGTCCTGTGGCGTCTCGCGGACGACGGCCCGACCCACTACGCGATGGAGGGCTCCGTGTTCGTGGCCGGTGCTGCCGTGCAGTGGCTGCGCGACGGACTGCGAGCCATCGACGAGGCTGCGGATGTCGAGCGACTCGCCGCAGGCAGCGCACGGGACCCGGGACTGTACCTGGTGCCGGCGTTCACGGGCCTGGGTGCCCCGTGGTGGGATCCGGCCGCACGCGGCCTGCTCATCGGCATCACCAGGGGCACAGGACTGGCCGACATCGCGCGCGCGACCATCGATTCCATCGCGTACCAGGTGGCCGATGTCCTGGCGGCCATGACGGACGACGACGCGACCGGCACCGGGGTCCTGCGCGTGGATGGGGGCGCCGCCCGGAACGACGGCCTGCTGCAGTTCCAGGCCGACCTGCTGGGCATCCCCGTGGAGCGGCCCGTGGTCACCGAGACCACTGCTGCGGGGGCCGCCTTCCTCGCCGGTCTCGCGACGGGCATGTGGGCCGGCACCGATGAGATCGAGGCGACCTGGGCGCTCGCCCGCAGGTTCGAGCCGACGATGGATCGCGCGACGCGCGACGGCCTGATCGGTGGCTGGCGGCGCGCGGTCGAGCGGAGCCTTCGCTGGGCGGTGGCGCCGGAGGTCTGACGGGTGCTCCTACGGATCGACGTCCCGATGGCGGTGCACGACCTACGGATCGAACTGCCGATGGCGGTGCGCGCCCTACGGATCGAAGTCCCGATGGCGGTGCACGACCTGGCCATCGATGAGGGTCGCGAGCGGCCGGGTGTGTGCAAGATGCTGCCCGCGAAGCCCAGGATCCCGGAGCCCAGCGTCGGGGATCACGATGAGGTCCGCCGGACTGCCGGCCCGGAGACGTCCCAGCGCGGGGTCGCCGAGCGTGATAGCAGGGTCGACACAGGCTGCCCGGAGCGCGCGTTCCAGGCTGATCGCCTGCTCGGCATGGAACGCCGGCTCTTCGGCATCCCAGGCCGGATCGGTGCGTCGGACCGCTGCTGCCAGATTCCGCCACGGATCGGGTGATTCCACTGGCGCGTCGGTGCCGAGGGGCAGGAGCGCACCGGCAGCGTCGAGGGCCGCGAGCGGGAATGCCCGATCCGAGCGATCGCCCCAGGCGAGCCGAATCGCGGTCACATCGGAGCACAGGTGACACGGTTGGACCGATGCCGCGATGCCCGACCGGGCGAAGCGGGACACATCGGCGGCATCGACCAACTGGGCGTGCTCGATCCGGTGGGCGACCCCGGCAACGCGCGGGATCCGCTCCAGGACGTCGAGCGCTGCGCGGACCGCCGCATCGCCGATGCCGTGGATCTGGACCGCGATACCGCTCGATGCCGCTCGTGCTGCCACCGAGCACATCGGACCCGCTGCGTGGGTCAGCATGCCCGCCGGGCCGCCGACGGGCGGTCCAGCAGGATCGCCCGCTTCGTACGGCGCGAGCAGTGCGGCACTGCGCGACCCGAGCGAACCATCCGCGAACAGCTTCAGCCACCCCGCACGGTACCGGCCGATCCCCTGCCCGGTGCGCATCCCCGCCGCGATAGCTGTCTCGAGTTGGGTCTCCCGGACCGATGCCGCGACCCGTATCGGCAGGCATCCATCGCGGGCGAGCAGCTGGTACCTCTCCGGGCCATCGATATCGGGCCCGACGGCCAGGTCGCCCGGATCATGCACGCCCGTGACGCCCAGGGCGGTCAGCTCGTCCGCGTATCGACGGATGGCCGAGGCCCGTTGCTCGATGGTCGGCTCCGGCATCACGCGATCGAGGATCGCGGTGGCCGACTCATGCAGGACCCCGGTCGGCTGAGCGGTCGGGTCCCGACGGATCAGGCCACCATGGTCGTGGCTCGATCGATCGATGGACGCGATCCGGAGCGCGGCGGAGCTGGCCCATCGGGTGTGGTGGTCGTGGCTCCACAGCGCCACCGGACGACCAGGCGCCAGGGCGTCGAGGTCAACTGCGCTGGGCCAACCACCCAGTTGGTCGAGCGACCAGCCATCGCCCGTCAGCCATCCGTCAGGGTCGCCAGCCGCGACTCGGTTTGCATGTGCGGTCTCGATCGCGGCCCACACCGCATCGCGATCGGGCAGACCGCCCAAGCGGACACCCAAGGTCGCGGCAGCCGCCATGCCGAGGTGCAGATGTGCGTCGGTGACGCCGGGCATGACACAGGTCCCCGACGGCAAGCGCCAGTGCCTGGTCCGCGGGCCAGCGAGCGCCTCGATATCCGGGCCCGCGCCGGTGGCGACGATCCGGCCGTCTGCGACCGCGACCGCCTCGACGAAGCCGAGGGACCCCGGCTCGGCGAGGGTGAGGACCCTGCCGACGATGACCAGGTCGACCATGTGTCAGCCCTTGAACAGGCGACGCAGTCCGTCGATGTCGAGCCCCGCGCCGAGACCCAGGGCGAGGCAGACCCGAGCCTTCACGGCGCTCAGGGGACCCGCCGGGATCGCCCCCGCAGCGAGCCACGTCGCGCCACCGCCCGGAAAGCCATAGCTTGGTGAGACTTGGCCGGCGGCACATCGGGTGGCCAGGACGACCGGGATGCCCGCGGCCATCGCCTCGGTCGCTGCCGCGAGCACGTCCGGATGCGTGTTGCCACTGCCCGTGGCGGCGATGACCAGGCCCCGGGCGCCGAGGGCCGTGGCGGCCCGGACGAGCGATCCGTCCATGGCCACGGTCACGGTCAGCAGTGGCACCGGTTCTGCAGCGGCGACCGGCACCACGGGGAGTGCCCACGCCCGCGCGCGTCGGCGTCCCAGGGTCACGCGGCCGTTGCGCACCATCCCGATGGGCCCCAGTGCCGGTGCCCGGAAGGTGTCGTACGCGTCCGTGTCGGTCTTGGTGACGTCGTCGGCGGCCAGGATGGCACCACCCATCACGACCATGGTCCCCTGTCCTGCGGCATCGGGTGACGCTGCGACCTGGACCGCATCGCGAAGGTTGGCAGGCCCCTCGTACCCCGGGTCGGCCGCGTTGCGCATCGCACCGACGACCACCACTGGCTTGGCCGACTCCACGAGCAGGTCGAATGCGAACGACGTCTCCTCCATGACGTCGGTGCCCTGGATCACGACCGCGCCCGTGATCTCCGGCCGGGCGAGCGCGGTCCGCAGCAGGCCCGCGATCTCGATCATCTGGGGGAAGGTGAGATGCGAGGCCGGGACCAGGCCCCAGTCGATGGCCTCGACCCCGGCGATGGCATCAAGGCCCGGGGTGCGCGCGAGGATGGCGGCGCCATCGAGAGCCGGCTTCGCGGCGCCCGTCGCAGGGTCGACCAGCATCGAGATGGTGCCGCCCGTGAAGACCGCGACGATGGTCGGCAGCTCGGTCACTCGGTCACTCGGTCGTTCGCCCACTCGGTCACTCGTCGAGTCCGGCCCCGGTGCTGCCGGCCTCTGCGGAGGCCGCGGGACCCGCACGACCGGGCACGACCGGCGACGCCATGTAGTCGATGGGCGAGGGCCCCCCGGCCGTGTCGACATAGCGCAGCGGGACCGCCTGGGTGAGGGACGATGACCGGACCGCAACGGTCATGGGATCGACCGGCTGGTACGTCTCGGCGGGACGACCGGTCGCGTCCATCGCGGGTGACAGGAAGAACGAGGCGACCGCTGTCGCGCCGACCAGCCCGGCGCACATGATGATGACCGCCGTCGGCCCCACGACGTCCGCGATGGGCCCGGCGATGATGATGGGCAGGAAGCTGGCAAGGCTGACGAGCGTGTTGAGGACGCCGAAGACGCGCCCGCGGACATCCTCCGGCAGCTCCTCCTGGAGCGCGGTCTGGGCGGGGACCGCCACGAACGCGTAGGAGATGCCCGCGGTGAACGCGACCACCATGCTCACGTTGCGCAGGGAGACCAGGCCACTGCTGGGCAGGCCGAGCCCCTGCGCCGCACCCAGGATGAGCAGCGAGATGCCCAGTGACACGAGGCCGATCTCGATGAGCCGCTTGCGGGCGACATACTTCCCGAACACGTTCAGGATGCCGATGCCGAGGACCAGGCCGATGCCGAGCGGCAGGACCAGCATCCAGAAGTCGGCCGAGGTCAGGCCCAGGGCATCCACCGCGAACGCCGGCCCAAGCACGCCCAGCACGCCGATGAGTGACGAGGTGATGGTCAGGTAGGCGAGCGCCCAGAAGATGTTGTTGTGGTCCTTGATGTAGACGAGGCCGTCCCTGAGCTGGGACAGGGTGGCGCGGATGGCGACGCCCACCTGGCGTACCGCGTCGCTCTTCATGTCGCGCAGCACCGATGGCGCCGAGGGCAGCGTCCAGCACAGGACACCGGCCAGCAGGTAGGTGCCGGCTACGATGACGATGAGCAGGTTCACGCCCGTCAGCGCGACCAGCAACGGACCAAGGACCGCGAAGCCGAGCGCGAAGGACGCCTGGAGCCCGAGCACGAACAGGCCGTTGGCGGTCAGCAGGTCCTTGCGCTGCACGACCAATGGGATCATCGCGGTCTCGGCGGGTGCGAAGAAGGTCGTGAGCGTGGCCACGATCGCCGTGATGAGGTACAGGGCCAGGACGTTGGTGTCGAAGAAGACCAGCGCCACGAACAGCAGACCACGGGCGACGTTGGTCCAGATGAGGATCTTGCGCCGGTCGTATCGGTCGACGAACACGCCCGCGATGGCACCGAAGATGACCGCCGGCACGAGGAACGTGAGCAGCAGCACCGCGGTCGAGGTCGTGGAGTGGGTCAGGTTGAAGACCTGGATGGTCAGGCCGTACAACACCATGTTGCCGCCGACCTGGGTCAGGATCTGCGACAGGAAGAGCGCCAGGAAGCGGGGGTTGCCCAGGACGCCGCGCGTGCTGTGTCGCTCGGTATCGGGACCACCGGGCGCGTTCATGGTCCCGGCTGTCGTCTCGGAGGTCACCTCAGGGTGCCGCCGTCGGTAGCGTGTCCGGGCCACCGGCCGCGTCGGGCACCGACCAGCCGGACGGGAGTGGTCCAGGTGGCGCCGGGCGGGGTCCGAACGGTTCGGGGTCGGTCGCTCCCTGGGCCGCGATCCAGGCGGCATCGAAGGCGCCGAAGTCGCTGCCCGTGGCGGCGATGAACGCATCATCGTCGGTCACGCCACCATGGTACGAGGTGATGAGCTCCACGAGCTTGTCCTGGCCATGCGTCCGGATGAAGAAGTCGACCGCGGAGACGCTCTCTGCGTAGGCGAGGCTGAATCGCTCGTAGGTCGTCGGGAACAATCCCACCAGGCCTGCCAGCGGGATGAGGGACCCCGAGCTGGCGGCATCCTTGACTTGCGCTCGGTCGCCCGGGCCATATCCCTCGGACAGATAGACGGCGAGACCCTCGTTGAGCCAGCGGGGCGGGAGGTGGTATGGGTTGCTGACGGCGTCGGCGAACACGATGTGCGTCAGCTCATGGGTGACGAGGGTATCGACCCAGTCCGAGCCGACCTCATCGGCCGAGATGTTGCCGACCATGGTCCGGATGGCCGGGTTCGCCTGGCCGCCCACGTGCTCCCGGGATCCGGGCGCAAGAGCACCGCGGAACGCCTCTTCGGAGGAGTAGATGAAGAAGTCGACGGGCTTGACATCGGTGACGCCGAGCAGGGCTGCTGCCTGGTCGATGGCGTCCTGGCCGATGGCGAGCGCGCGCTCGGCAAAGGCGTGGTCGCCGTCATACCAGTGGAGCGTCACGGTCGGACCGGAGAGCGTCTGCCATTCGAATCGGTCGTCGTCGACCGTGAGTGCACCACTCGGACCGACGACGACGCCAGCGGGCGTGGTCACCCGGAATCGATAGTCGATGGTCGTGTTCGCGGGGGTGAAGCCGACCTGGGTCAGCTCCGCGACATAGCTGCCGTCCTCCTGCCGCTTGGGCTGGACCGTCTGGACGAGGTCCGTATCGCTGTCCTTGATGCGTGTCAGCAGCTCGACGCGGTCGGGCTGCACGTCCGAGCGGAACGTGGTCCGGTAGACGATGGGCGTCGTGAGACTTCCGGTCGCGCTCGGCGCATCGAGCGTCACGCTGCCCGGGCCGGTCCCGGAAGCCATCGAGGGCGACTGTGCGCGGGCCGAGACGCCCACCAGCAGCATGCCCAGGATCATGCTCAGCACGATGAGCGCCATCAGGATCCGGATCGCCGTGTCGGAGCGCCGGGAATGGCGCCGGTTGGCGGGTCGGCTCATCGGTCAGCCCAGTCCAGGCCGGCGTAGCGCACGATGCCGATGCCCGACTGCGAGGCACCCAGGAGCCCGTCCCGGCTGAGCGCCCAGCTCTCCCCATAGCGCAACGGGATCACGGGCACCTGATCCGCGACGATTCGCTGTGCCGCGATGTAGTCGGCTTCCTGGAGCGCTGCATCCCCCGTCGACGCCGCGGCGTCGAGGGCTTCGTCGAATGCGGCATCGCTCCAGCCACCGGCGTTGCTCGGGCTGCCGGTCTCCAGGAGCAGACCCAGGAAATCGTTGGGTTGGGGATAGTCGGCACTCCAGCCAAGGCTGAAGATGGCCGGTGTGTCGTTGTCGAGCCGGTCGGAGAACTCCGCGAACGGCATCTCCTCGGCCCGCAGTGTGATGCCCAGCTCCCGCTGGATGCTGTCCACCAACGCGTCCGAGTACACCGAGCCACTGGTCACGAGGGTCACGTCCGGGAACCCGGCGCCACCGGGGTAGCCCGCATCTGCGAGCGCCTGGCGGGCCGCGTCGGGATCGAACCGGGGCGTGAAGTCACCGGTGCCACGACCGGCGATGCCCGCCGGGACCATTGACGTGGCAGGTACCGCGTCGGGATCGGTGAGCCGAACCAGGGCATGCCAGTCGACCGCCGAGCCGAACGCCTGCCGGACACGGGGGTCATCGAACGGTGGCTTGGTCGTGTCGAAGCCGAAGTACTCGACCGACAGGTCATCGGAGCGACGGAGCTGCGGCCCGAGGGTGCGGTCGTAGCGGATCCAGGATGCATCGTCAGGGCTGATGGAGACGTAGTCCACGTCACCCGCCCCGAAGGCGTCGACGGCGCCATCGAGGGAGGTCGTCTGGTGGATCCGCTCGATGGCGGGCGTGCCCGCCCAGTACCGCGGGTTGGCGGTCAGCAGGAAGCCATCCTCCTCCTGGGCCGACGGCAGGTAGGCGCCCGACACGACCAGACCCTCGGGCAGGACAGGGCCGGACGCCGCAGCGGACAGGTCCGCCGGGACGATGGCCAGCGACGGGGCCGCGGCCGCGGCCGGGAACCAGGACGCGGGCCGCACGAAGTCGACGACGACGGTGTCCCCGTCCGCATGGATACCCACCTCGGACGCGTCCGCGCTGCCCGCCAGATACTGCGCCGCGCCCACGATGTCCGTCAGGAGGCCAGACAGCGGACCCGGCGAGACCGGATCGATGACCCGCAGCCAACTCCGTACGACGTCGTCGGCCGTGATGGGCGATCCATCGCTGAAGGTGATGCCGGGTCGGAGGATGAACGTCAGCCGGTGGCCACCATCGGACACCTGCCACGACTCGGCCAGCGCCGGCTGGACGCGCGCCGCCGGGTCGAAGGTCGTGAGGCCCTCCCACACCTGGGCCAGGACGGCGGCCGACTGTGCATCCCCAGCGAGCGCCGGGTCCCAGCTCACCGTCGTGGGGCCCGCCATCACCAGGTCGACACCATCAGGACGGGTGGCCGGCTCGACGGTCGGCGGGTGCGGGAGGACCGAGAGCATGGCCAGGATCGCGACCCCGACCATGAGGAACACCAGGACGACCGGCCCGACGACGCCGACGATCG
>JBBSOS010000092.1:0-8496 GCA_038259505.1 Candidatus Limnocylindrales bacterium
CGGCCGCTCCGTCGGCCGCTCCGTCGGCTCGGGGGTCGGCCGCTCGGTGGGCTCGGGCGTCGGCGGCGGGTCGACCGACCGAGCATCGGGGACCGGCTGCGACTGGATCCACGTGTCGTCCCGGTTGTCGTTGGTGTCCCTGCCATTGCGGTCACCATCGGCCGGAAGCCGCTCCAGTGACGACCCTGCCGGTGGCGCGACTCCGGGTCGTCCCTCGACCCAGGCGCTTGCTGCGGTCCCCCATGACAGTGAGTCCACGACCTCGCCGCCCGTGACCCTGAGCACGACCGTTCCCCCAGCAGCCGAGAGACCACCGGACCACGTTCCGTCCGCGAGCGCGGCGAATACTCCTGCCTCGTTGGCCAGGAGCAGGCTGGCGCCGGGCTTGAGCACCTTCTGTTGCCACGACGCCTTGCGGGTCAGGGTGCCACCAGTCGCCGTCACATACACCAGCTCCAGACCGCCAAGATCGGCCGACAGCGAACCACGGTCGTGGATCTCCACCCATTCGTCCGAACCGGAGTCGCCACCGGTCACTACTTCGGCGACCACCAGGTCCCGGGATGGGGGCCAGGGGTCTGGGGGTGCGTCCGCGGCCCTACAGACCGGGATGCCTGTCGAGAGCGCCAGCGATACTGCGACGAGGAGCGCGCGGGGTGCCAGGACACCGGCACGACCACCGGACCGACGTGAGCCACGGGACATCGAAGACCTCCCGGCGGGTTTCCGGGCGGGCACACACGGCGGGTGCTGGGCCCGATGATGCCGCACGGCTCTTATCGCGCGATCATCACTCGCTCATCGGCGGTACCATCCGCAGGCCGCTGCGAGCCCAGCCGGCCATGCCTGCAAGGAGATGCCCCTTGGCCCGCGCCAAGAACACAGACCGCGCCGAGGCGCGCCGACGGACCCGCGAACAGCAGCGTGCCGCCGACACTGCCCTCGATGAGTACCCTGACGACGACCTCGACGCCGCGGTCGCCCCCCGGAGCACGGGGGTCCGGGGCATGTTCCAGATGCCGGACATCCGCTCCGACGTGCGGGCCTTCCCGAGCACGCTGCGGAACAGCCCCAAGGTGTGGATCCCGTTCGCGATGCTGCTCCTGTCGTTCGTGCTGGCGGTCCTGCTCACGCAGGGCTCGACCGCGCCGGGACCCGACGGCAAGCCGGTGTTCACGAGCAGCATCTTCCCGGCAGGCGTGTCGGGCATCGTGTCCCTCTACGTCGAGCTGACGCTGCCGCCAACGGCCCTGTTCGTGTTCTTCATCGGTGGTTTCCTGGCGCCCCGGGCCAGCTACCTGGTCGGCGCCACCCTGGGCCTGCTGGACGGCATCCTGTGGTCCCTGCTGTTCGTCATCTCGCCCACGGCGGAGGTGTCGAGCATCAGCGCCAACCAGCCGAACCCGCGGGTGACCACCATCGGCGACTTCGCGGCCATCATCATCGTGGCCGTGGTGGTTGGTGTCCTCGCAGCCAGCTTCGCCTCCTGGTACCGCAACTTCCTGCGCTCGTCACAGGAGCGGGCTCGGCAGAACCGTGCCACCCGCGAGCAGCAGCAACGCATGAAGGCCAAGGAGGATGCGCGGGCCGCCCGCGACGCGCAGCGCCAGACGGCCGCCGCGACCCGCAAGCCGAATACCCTGTCGGGCAGCAGTACGAGTACGCCACCCTCCAAGCGATGACCGCGGCCGGTGCTGGCCCGTGAAGAGCGACCCGCTCCGGTTCGCTGGGCAGGTGGCCATCGTCACCGGTGGCGCCCAGGGCATCGGTCGCGCGATCGCGGAGCGACTCGCCGATGACGGCGCCGCGGTCGTCATCGCCGACATCGATGTCGAAGCCGCCCTCGTCGTCGCGGCGTCGATCAGCTCGGCCGGCGGAACATCCGTCGGTCTCCGGGCCGATGCGACGGTCCCGTCGGAGGTGCGGGCCATGGCGGCCGCCACGATCGAGGCGTTCGGAGGTATCGATCTGCTGGTCAACAACGCGGGCATCCTGCGGTCCACGAAGGTCGTGGACATCACCCCGGACGAGTGGGACCTGGTGGTCGCCGCGAATCTGCGCAGCACCTTCCTGTGCAGCCAGGCCGTCCAACCTTCGATGGTCGAACGCGGGCGTGGTCACATCGTGAATGTGGCATCGATGGCCGGCCGAGCGACATCGACCCTCGGTGGAGCGCACTACACCGCTGCCAAGGCGGGCGTCCTGGGTCTCACCCGCCATCTCGCGCGCGAGTGGGCATCGGCCGGAATCACCGTGAATGCCATCTCGCCGGGCATCGTGGACACGCCGATGGTGCGTCAGGGCATCGACGCTGCGGGCCTGGAGGACATCCGACGATCCATCCCCCTCCAGCGGCTGGCCGAACCGGAGGAGGTCGCGGCGCTGGTGAGCTTCCTGCTGTCCGACGAGGCCGCTTACATCACGGGCGCCAACGTCGATATCCACGGTGGAGAACTCATCATCGCCTGACGCCGAGCGCGGTCTGATACGGTGATCCACCCGGTCATCGGCCGGTGGTGCCCAGGAGGAGCGGTGACCCGAGCGACGAGGCCCCAGCGCGCGCATGTGGGCCTGCCGCCTGGCCTGGCCCTCGGTGCGCTCGGGGTCCTGGCATTCTCCTTCTCGTATCCCGCGACCCGCCTGGCCGTGGTCGACCTCGATCCGATGTTCGTCGCGTTCGGTCGTGCCGCGGTCGCCGGTCTGCTCGCGGTGCTCTATCTGCTGGCGGTTCGGGCGCCACGACCCACGGCCGCGCAATGGCGGTCCGTCGCGGTCGTGTCGGCGTTCGTGGTCGTCGGCTTCCCGGCCCTCACCGCCATCGCGTTGCAGGCCAAGACCTCTGCCCACGTGGCGGTCGTGACGGCGCTCATGCCTGCCGCCACTGCCGTTGCTGCGGTGGTCCTCGCCGGGGAGCGACCGAGCAGGATGTTCTGGGCAGCGGCCACGACCGGCGCCCTGGCCGTCATCGCGTTCGCGGTCAGCCAGGGCGCAGGCGGCCTGGACGCGGACGACGCCCTGCTGCTGGTGGCCGTGGTCATCATCGGCATCGGCTATGCGGCGGGGGGCGCGCTCAGTCGGTCCCTCGGCGGCGCCCGGACGATCTGTTGGGCATTGCTGCTGTCGCTGCCGCTCACCATCCCGGTGACCATCGTCGTCGTGGGTCGGAGCGATCTGGGTGTCGTGCAGCCGCCGGCGTGGTTCGGCTTCGCCTACGTCTGCCTGTTCTCGATGTTCCTGGGCTTCTTCGCCTGGTACGCCGGACTGGCCCGTGGCGGTGTAGCCCGCATCGGCCAGGTCCAACTGGCCCAGCCGCTGCTGACCCTGGTATTCGCGGTCGCGGTGCTGGGCGAGACCATCACCCCGGCAACGGTCATCACCGCGGTCGTGGTGCTCGGCTGCGTCGTGGCAACGCAGCGGGCACGGGTCTCGCGAGCACGTCCCGATGCCCCGGCCGACGCCCCGGAACCGCTCACTACCGGGGCCAGGGAATCGCTCGCTGCCGGGGCACCGCCCGGGGACTGACGACCGCGGCCGACTGCGCGGCCCCGGAACCGGTGTTCCGCGCTGCCCTGCTACGATCCGGCGCGCATGACCCGACGGATCGCGCTCGCTCTCGTGCTCCACAACCACCAGCCGGTGGGCAATTTCGGCTACGTGATCGCCCAGAATCACGACATCGCATACCTGCCCATGATCGAGGCACTCGAACGACATCCGACCGTGCGTGTCGCCCTCCACTACACCGGGCCCCTCCTGGAGTGGCTGCGTTCGGAGCGTCCCGACACGGTGGAGCGACTGACCGGGCTCCACGCGCGCGGTCAGGTGGAGATCCTGGGCGGCGGCTGGTGCGAACCGGTACTCGCGTCCCTGCCTGAACGCGACCGCGTGGGACAACTGCGCACGATGGCGACCGAGCTGACGGCGGTGTTCGGGGAACGGCCGCGCGGCGCCTGGCTCGCCGAGCGGGTCTGGGAACCGGATGTGCCGACATCGCTGCACGAGGCCGGCTACGAGTGGACCGTCGTCGACGATGCCCATTTCCGTTCCGCCGCCATCGACGACGACGCGATGTGGGGGCCTTACTCCACCGAGGACCAGGGCCGCCGGATCTCCGTGTTCGGCACCGAGCAGGGACTGCGCTATCGCATTCCCTTCGGTACGGTCGACTCCGTCATCGACCATCTCCGGACGAACGCGACCGACGACGGTCGCCGGGTGGGGGTGATGGGCGACGACGGCGAGAAGTTCGGCGGCTGGCCCACCACCTGGGATCACTGCTGGGGCCATGATCGCTGGGTCGACTGGTTCTTCGATGCGCTGGAGGCCAATGCGGACTGGTTGACCACGACCACGCCCTCGACATGGCTCGACCATGAGCATCCCATCGGCCGGATCTACCTGCCCACCGGATCCTACGCCGAGATGGGCGAATGGTCACTGCCAGCCGAGGAGGGTCGGCGGTACGCAGCCGTGCTCCGCGCCGACCTGGCCGAAGGTCGGCTCGAGCCACGCTGGATGCGGGGCGGCTTCTGGCGCAACTTCCAGGTGAAGTACCGGGAGGTCAATGACCTCCACAAGCAGATGCTGCGGGCTTCCGCGGCGGTCGAGACGCTGCCCGAGGGACCCATTCGTGTCCTGGCGACCGACCACCTCTACCAGGGTCAGTCCAACGACTGCTACTGGCACGGGGTGTTCGGGGGCATCTACCTGTCGCACATGCGCCTCGCGACCCTGGAGCACCTCATCGCGGCGCAGGACGCGGTCGATGGCGCCAGGCGTCGCCAGGGCCTCGAGGTCGACGGGACCTGGTCGCTCGATACCGACCTCGACGGGGTCGACGAGTTGGTGGTCCGCGATCCGGGACAGTCGCTGGTCATCAAGCCGTCCGAGGGCGCCGGCATCGGGACCTGGGACCTGCGCGCTCCCCGTCACGCACTCCTGTCGGTGCTCCGCCGGCGGCCGGAGGCCTACCACGCCCGACTAGTGGCGTTCGAGGCGGGCGCCGGGGAGACGGAGGCGCACGAGGCCGAGTTGCCTGGATCGATCCACGACATCGTGAAGGTCCGCGAACCCGGCCTGGCGGCGCGACTGCACTACGACAGTCACGAACGTCGATCGGGCCTCGTCCACATCCTGCCGCTGGACGCGACCCCGGCGTCGTTCATCGATGCCAGCGTTCGCGAGCTGGGTGACCTGGTCGACGGCGCGTTCGAGGTCGTGGGGGCAAGCGCGGACGAGGTGCGGCTGCGTCGGGTCGGGAGGGTGACCACCGATGGCGGCAGGGTGACCACCGATGGCGACGTGGTGCCCCTGGTCGTGGACAAGACCTTCCGCTTCGAACACGATCGACGGGCACCCAGCATCGCGCTCGAGGTCGAGGCAAGGAATGCCGGTGAGGGATCGATCGACGCACGCCTGTGCCTCGGCTGGTCGGTGAACATGCTGGGCGGCGGCGGCAACCCGGCCGCGTGGTTCGACCTGGGCGATCGCCTGGTGGCCTTCGATTCGAACGGCGAGCTCGACCCCGCGACGACCATCGGCTTCGGCAACGACGCATTGGGGGTGTCCGTGACCGCGACCGCCTCGCCGGCTGCGGCGATCTGGTGGGCGTCGATCGACACGGTGTCGCTCTCCGAGGACGGCTTCGAACGGACCCACCAGGGCAGCAGCCTCGCGTTCGTCTGGCCCTTGCAGTTGGCGCCCGGCGGATCCATGACCGTGTCGGTCTCGATGGCGGTGCATAGCGACGTGGACCGCGCCCTGGACGAGAGCCTCTGACCATCAGCGACGCGGAACGGGTGACAGTGGGGGTGGCTGCGAGGTAGCATGCCCGGACCGATCCGGTGTCACGTACGGGACCCGTCCAGTCGACCGCATGGTCGACAGACGCAAGGGTCCGCGATGTCATCGTCGGGAGCTTGAGGAGGCTGAGCCCGATGGCCACCGTGACGTTCGACCATGTCTGGAAGAAGTACGGGGAGGTCGTCGCGGTCAACGACCTCAGCCTGTCGATCGATGACGGCGAGTTCATGGTCCTCGTCGGACCATCTGGTTGTGGCAAGACGACCTCACTGCGCATGATCGCCGGCCTCGAGGAGATCACCGAGGGTGACCTTCGGATCGGCGACCGCATCGTGAACAACGTGCCCCCCAAGGACCGGGACATCGCGATGGTGTTCCAGAGCTACGCGCTGTATCCCCACATGACGGTCCGCGACAACCTCGCGTTCGGCCTCAAGCTGCGCAAGACACCCAAGGACGAGATCGAGCGGCGGGTCAAGGAAGCGGCGGGCATGCTGTCGCTGGAGCCGCTGCTCAATCGCAAGCCCCGCGAACTCTCGGGTGGCCAGCGTCAGCGCGTGGCGCTGGGTCGGGCGATCGTCCGTGAACCTGCTGTGTTCCTCATGGATGAGCCGCTGTCCAACCTGGATGCCAAGCTGCGCGTCGAGACCCGTGCCAACATCGCGCGCCTGCACCAGCGGCTCAAGGTGACCACGGTCTACGTGACCCACGACCAGGTCGAGGCCATGACCATGGGCCAGCGGATCGCGGTCATGAGCCAGGCCCGGTTGCAGCAGGTCGGCACCCCGCAGTCGCTCTACGACGAACCGGTCAACCAGTTCGTCGCCGGCTTCATCGGCTCGCCATCCATGAACTTCCTGCCCGTCACGGCCACCGGCAGTGGCGACGACGTGACGCTGACCGGCCCCGGCCTGTCCATCGCGCTGCCGTCCGACTTCAAGGGCCAGGTAAGTGGCGCGAGCGCCATCCTGGGCATCCGGCCGGAGCACCTGGACCTGGTCGCGAACGGCCCATGCGGCACGCTCCAGGGCAATGCCGACGTGGTCGAGTACCTGGGCAACGAGGAACTCATCCATGTCACCGCGGGTGGCGAGGACATCGTGGCGGTCATCGGGAGCGAGCACCGCGTGCGACCCGGTGACGCGCTGACGCTGCAGGTGCCGCTCGACAAGATCCACCTGTTCGACGCCGGGTCGGGCATGTCGCTGCGTCGCTCTGAGCACGATACGGTGGCCGCCACGGTCGCGACCCCTGTCAGTGCTGTCCCGGCGACGGCCACCGCCTGACGTTGGGTGAGGCGCGGCGCAGGAACGGAGCTACGGACCTGCGTACAGGAGCTCGTACAATGAGGGCGACTCCTCGGCAACGACCATGCCCGCGGCAGCCCCCGTGGGGATGGCCTGCTCGGCGATGCGCCTGATGGCCTCCTCGTCGCCCACGTCCCTGCCCGCCTGCTCGGACAGCAGCCACTTGACCTCCAGATAGTCGCAGTACGCCTGGACCGGATCGACCACGGCACCCAGCACCGCGCGCAGGTGATCCACCGTCGGCTCGAAGATCTCCATCAGCCAGCGTCGGGCCGCGCGCTGCAACGGCCGATCGGGGGGAGCGCCGAGGGTCGACGGCTCGAAGCTCGCCGCACCCGCACTGAATCCGGCCCACGACGCGAGATGGTTGAGCAGCACCGTCGCCTGACCCTCCCCCGCCTCGAGCCCCGTCAGGTCCCGGAGCCGCGCGGCATGGAACCGGCGCGATCCCACCGCGACCCGCAGACGTGCCTGTGACCCATCGGATCCACCCGGCTCGACGATGACCTCCTCGACCACGAACCCCAGTGCGTTGAGCCTTCGGAGACGCGCCTCGACGCGGAACCGTTCTCCCGGGCCGATGGGCTCGGCAGCGTGGATCTCGGACCACAGCCCCTCGTATCTGCTGCGCAGGCTGAGGGCCGCGGCAAGCTCATCGTCCGCCTCGTCCATGGACCGGCCAGAGGTCGCCGCGATGTCCAGCATGTCGCCGGCGAGGTTCTCGACCGCGATGTCCACGTCCATCCGCCGCTGGCCCTCGGAGAGCGACTCGTGGATCTCGCTGGTCTCGGCGTCCACGAGGTGCGCCTGCAGCGCCTGGCCGTCGCGGAGCAGCAGCGTGTTGGCGAGCGAGCAGTCGCCCCAGTAGATGCCGCCCCGGTGCAGCTCCACGAGCAGGCTCGACATCGCATCGAGGAATCGCTCCCGGTAGTCGCGGGCGGACTCGGGCAGACGCCGGAACAGGCGCCGAAGCTGGAGGGATCGCATGAGGTAGCGGGTGACGATGACCCCAGCGTCATCGTCGGGTCGCTCCACGAGGCCGACCGGACGGACCGCGGGCGCGTCCCGGTCCTCGAGCTCCCGCATCACCTCGTACTCCCGGCGTGCCGGGCGGACCGGCAGCTCCTTGAGCGCCAGCAACTCCGAGTCAAGCGCGATGAACCGGACGACATGGCGGCTCTCGCCGACCGGCAGCTCCACGAATCGTGCGGCGTCATCCGGCCACTCGTCGAGGGGCACCGACCAGGGCAACTGGAGCAGGGACGAGGAATCGCCCCGGAATCGCATCAGGACGCGGGGCGACTGGACGCGGGGCGACAGGACGCGCGGGGATGGCGCGCTCTGGGATCCAGGCTGGGGCTCGGCCACGGTCAGCGGTCGAATGGTC
>JBBSOS010000093.1:0-8486 GCA_038259505.1 Candidatus Limnocylindrales bacterium
CGCCAACTCGCCCGGGCCATTGCGATGCCGCCGATGAAACGATCCACGTGACGTCCGTGCTCCTGTTCACATGCCGGCCGACCGAATGTGGTCGACCCGTCGATGGTCATGGTCGACAGCCGATGTGGGTGCGGTCCATAGGTGGTTGGTCCGGCCCGGTCCGGACCCATCGGCGCGCCGCGCGGTCCGGGCCCATCGGCGCGCGGGCCGGCAAGCCGTCACGACCTGGCGCACGGCGCGTCAGCGATCGCGCGTCGTGGCGTCCAGGATGCGGTCGACTGCGGACCTGCCCGCGGCTGTGGCCAACAGGTCGGGCAGCGCCAGCGGTTCGGGCGGCGAGCCCGGGAGGACGTCGTGGAGCTGCATGCCGAGCCAGGTGACGCTCCACCAGGTGCCCATCTTGTGGCCGACGCGCTCGTAGGTGCCCAGTGGGCTCATGCCGACCGCTGCATGGAGCGCGAAGCTGGCCGGATTGGGCGGCGTGATGCCCGCATACGCGTGCTGGAATCCCTGGTGCCGCAGGATCGGCAGCAGGGCCGCATACAAGCGACGGCCCACGCCCTGTCCCTGCCGGTCTGCCGCGACATACACGGACAGGTCGACCGCCCATCGATATCCGGCCCGCTCGCGATGCCGCGCCGCATAGGCGTAGCCCACGACCACGTCCCCGATACAGGCGACCAGCCAGGGCGCCCAGGTGAGCGTCCGCTCGATGCGCCGCGCCATCTCGTCCGCGCGTGGCTCGACCTCCTCGAACGAGGCCACGCTCGAGCGGACGTACGGTGCGTAGATGGCGGCGATCGCCGCCGCGTCGTCGAGCGGGTCAGCGAGCCGGAGGACGACGTCGCGGTGCACCACGGGATGGTAGGTGACATGCGTCGCGGCCCGGGATGCCACGTCTCGTCGGTCCGCTGACCGGCCGCTGAACGTACCGCTTGACCGAACCTCTCCCGACCATTCTGATCCGAGGTGGCCCGGTTCGAGGCCGAGCGAACCGCGGACGCCCGCGCTGAGCGACGACTGCTGCTGGCGGAGGCGGCCCTCATCGTGCTCATCGTCGCCCTCGTCGTGACCCTGCGAGCGGTCCTCGCCTGATGGGGTGGTACGCGGGGGACAGTACACTTCAGCGATGGCGGATCCTCCTCCGGGACCCAGCAGCGCGTCGCGCGAACGGGTGCTCGGGATCGTGCGTGCCGATGTCCCGGGTGGGCTTGACTGGCGCGGCCTTCGGACCCACGGGGTCGACGAACTGCTCGCCGCGGTCGCCGATGTGGGCGAGTTCCGGGTCCGGGCAGACGCCGAGGATGATCCGGGGTTCCAGCAGATCATCCCCTACGTGATCGTGACCGATGGACCGAGCGTGTTCCTGATGCGGCGACTGTGGGCGGGCGCGGACCGCCGGCTCCACGACCGGCGGTCGATCGGCGTCGGCGGGCATATCGGCATCGACGATGGTGGCGTGGCCGGCGGCCTGGCCCGCGAATGGACCGAGGAGCTGGTCGCTGCCTGGGTCCCTGAGTTCGAGCCTGTTGGCGTCCTCAATGACGACAGCGACCCGGTCGGCGCGGTCCACCTGGGTGTCGTCTACCGGGTCGAGGCGGCCGGGCGGCCCGTGGCCATCCGGGAGACCCACAAGCTGGAGGGGGCCTTCGCGTCGATCGATGCGGCCGATGCCCTTGGCGACCGACTCGAGACCTGGAGCCGCATCTGTCTCGACCACCTGCGATCGGGTGTGGTGGCCACGTGACCCGCCACCTGCACGTGATGCGCGATCAGGTTCGCCTCGTGAGTCGGACCCTGGCCATCATGGGCATGCTGCTGCTGGTGCTCTCGCCCTTCGCACGGGCCGCCGACCCGGGCACGGTCGTCGTGCTGCCGGCGACGGGGGTCGTGGACCAGGTCCTCGCGGGTTACCTGCGGGAGGGCATCAGCGTCGCCGCGAGCGACGGCGCCCCCGCCGTGGTCATCAAGCTGGACACACCGGGCGGTTCGCTCGACTCGACCCGTGACATCGTCCAGTCCCTCCTCGAGGCTCCCGTTCCGGTCATCGTATGGGTCGCTCCAGCAGGTGCGCGGGCCGCGAGCGCCGGGACCTTCATCACGCTCGCTGGCAACCTCGCGGCCATGGCGCCCGGCACCAACATCGGTGCGGCCTCGCCGGTCGGGGCCCAGGGCGAGGATATCGGCGGCACGCTCGGCGACAAGGTCATGAACGATGCCGTGGCCTCCATCACGGCCATCGCGGATGCACGGGGACGTCCGGTCGACTGGGCGGTGGCGGCCGTCAGGGATGCCCGGTCGTATACGGTGGACCAGGCCTTTGCTGCCGGTGCCATCGACATCAAGGCGGCGACCCTCGACGACCTGCTCGACCAGGCCGACGGCATGACCGTGACCGTGGCCGGCCAGCCCTGGGTGCTTCAGACCGCCGGTGCCCCCACGACGGAAACGGAGATGAACCCGCTCCAGGGGTTCCTCCACCTGCTGGCGGACCCCAACATCGCGTTCATCCTGTTCACGCTCGGGTCGTTGGGGCTGCTGTTCGAGCTGCAGAACCCGAACTTCGTGACGGGCATCGTGGGCGCCTTTGCCATCATCCTCGCCTTCATCGGGTTCGGCAGCCTGCCGCTCAACATCGCGGGCCTGCTGCTCATCCTCCTCGCCATCGTGCTGTTCGTGCTGGAGCTCACCGTCACCAGCCACGGCCTGCTCGCCATCGGCGGTCTCATCGCCTTCGTGCTGGGAGCATCCGCGCTGTATACCCAGAGCGGTCCCCCGACCGCGCCCAGCGTCGAGGTCGCGGTGCCCATCATCGTGGTCATGACGGTGCTGGCCGCGGCATTCCTCGCGGTCGTCATCATCGCCGCGGTCCGCACCCGCCGGATGGTGCCCGTGAACATCGGCGTCCGGGCGGAATCCGTGCCCAACGACCTCGTCGGCATGGACTCCGAAGTGCGGCGGGCGCTGATCCCGACCGGGACCGTCTATGCTGCAGGGGAGGAATGGACCGCCCGGAGCGCGGACGGCCGCAGCCTGGAGCGCGGTACGCCGGTGCGGATCGTTGGCCGTGATGGCCTGGTCCTGATCGTGGATCCGCTCCAGCGGTGAGCAGGAGGTCTTCGTGCTAGACACCGTGACCATCGGTGGACTCATCCTGGTGCTCGTCGTCGTGCTGGTGCTCGTGTACCTGAGCGTGCGCATCGTCAACGAGTACGACCGGCTGGTCGTCTTCCGGCTGGGCCGCACCGGCCCGGACAAGATCAAGGGGCCCGGGCTCGTGTTCCTCATCCCCGTGGTGGACCGGCCGGTCCGGGTCGACCTGCGCGAGCAGTTCATCGAGGTGCCCAGCCAGACGACCATCACCAAGGACAACGCGCCAATCAGCATCGACTTCCTCATCTACTGGCGGATCAGCGACCCCCTTCGGTCGATCGTGAACGTGGCCTACTTCGCGGGGGCGCTCCAGGGCATCGCGACCACTACGCTGCGCGCCGTCATCGGTGACATCCTGCTCGACGACGTGCTGTCCAAGCGCGACCAGATCAACGAGGTGCTGCGTACCAAGCTCGATGAGCAGACCGAGCGCTGGGGTGGCAAGGTGACGACCGTCGAGATCCGCGAGATCACCCCGCCACGGGATGTCCAGGACGCCATGAACCGGATGCTCTCGGCGGAACGCAACCGGCGCGCCGTCATCACCGAATCCGAGGGCGCCCGCCAGTCCGCCATCAACGTCGCCGAGGGCGAGAAGCAGTCCTCGATCCTGCGCGCCGAAGGCAAGCGCCAGTCGGCCATCCTCGAGGCGGAGGGCTTCAGCCAGGCCCTCGAGCGTATCTACGGCGCGGCTCGGTCCATCGATGAGCGCACGATGCTGCTCCAGTACCTCGAGACGCTCAAGGCCATCGGTGCCAGCCCCTCCACCAAGTACGTGCTGCCGATGGAGCTCACCCGTCTGGCCGCCCAGGTGGGTGACCTGGTGGACCGGACCTTCGACGAGGAGACCCCGCACACCGACGGCGGACCTCCGTCACCCCGACCGACGCCCTCGCCGGACGCGCCCTCCATGGGCACCACGGGCGGGCTCCGATCGATTCGACCGGAGCCGCCGGTCACCGGCTTCTCGGCGCCCTCGACGCCGCCACCGGACGCACCGCCGCCCGGCATCCATGACGTGCCGACCGAGCCGGACCCGGGACCCGGCGGGGCCTGAGCGGCTCGCCGCCGACATGGGGCACCGGGCTCCGGCTCTGGCCGCGAGTGAGGTCCTGTGAGACTGGACCACACCAGACTCACCCATAGCCCTTCCGGGATGCGCCGCTGGGACCATCGGCGGGCCCGTGTCGGAGCCGCCCCCGCCTACCATCACGATCGATGACCGCAACGATCCTCGTCGTCACCGACGACCTTGGCCTGCAACGCCTCCTGAGCACGGCGCTCGACGGTGACGGTCGCGAGATCCGCATCGTCTCGAACGGCGACCAGGCCCTCTCGATGTGGCATGCGGGCGCGCCGCACCTGGCCATCATGGACACCAGCGTGTCGGGGCTCGACGCCTGGACGCTGCTGCAGCGGGTTCGCGCGTCCGACGGCCCGGTGCATGTGCCGGTCATCCTGCTCGGCCCCGACGACGGTGCGGCCAAGGTCCGGGGACTGCGAGCAGGCGCCGACGACTACCAGGTCCTGCCGGTCCATCCCGCGGAGCTGGTCGCCCGGGTGCGCCGGCTGCTGGTCCGGTTCCCGCCGAACGGCAGCGCCGTGGTCCGCACGGCCCCACCGCCCCCCGTCGAGGATGTCGCGACCCCCTCCGGGACGCCAGGACAGGTCGTCGCGTTCTATGGCGCCAAGGGTGGCGTGGGCACCACCACGCTGGCCATCAACGCCGCCATCGCACTCCATCGGCAGCTCCGCCGCAAGGTCGTGCTGGTTGACGCCAACCTCCAGTTCGGTGACCACCGCGTGTTCCTGGACGTGGGCAACGACCGGTTCTCGATCGTGGACGCGGTCACCGCACCGGGCATCGATGCCGACCTGCTGGCCCAACTGGTCATCCACCACGACTCGGGTATCGACCTGCTGGTGGCACCCACGAGGCCCGAGGAGGCCGAGCACGTGAGTGCCGAACGGCACCACATGGCCACGCTGGTCGAGACGCTCCGGAGGATGTACGACTATGTCCTGGTCGACCTGGACAAGCGGCTCGATGACCACAGCCTGGACATCATCGCTGCCGCGGACCGGCTGCTCGTGGTCATGACGGCAGACCTGTCGTGCATCAAGAACGTGCGCCTGGTCCTGGAGACCATGACCCAGATAGGGGTTCCCGACGACGCGGTGGAACTGGTGCTCAACCGGAGCAACGCGTACACCGGTATCGGCCCCCGGTCCATCGAGGCCGTCCTCAAGCGCACCATCCGGTACCAGGTGGTCAATGACTACCGGACCGCCATCAGCGCCCTCAACAGTGGCGAGCCGTTCCTGCAGGCACGTCCGGACGCACCGGTCGCCCGGTCCATCCTGGAGGTCGTCCGGCAGATCGACGCGGACCCCAGGGAGCGACGGACCGGACCGGCGCAGTTCCTCATCGCCTCCACGTCGTAGGGCCGGCAGCACGGCGTCCGGCCGCACCGCGACGTCGTCCGGCCGCACCGCGATGCCAGGGTGCGCCATCACGTAAGGTCCCGGTAATGGGTCGGGGCGAGACTGGCGCGCATGCTGGCAACGCTGGTGACCGCGGTGATCAACGGGCTTCGGGGGAGTTGGTCCGGGTCGAGGTCGATGTTGCCCCCGGCCTGCCGGTCTGTCACATCGTCGGCCTGCCCGATGCGGCACTGTCGGAAGCACGGGAACGGGTCCGGGGCGCCCTCAGGAACTGCGGCTTCGAGTATCCCCTGAGCCGGATCACCATCAATCTCGCTCCCGCCGACCTGCGCAAGCGCGGCGCCGCGTACGACGTCGCCATCGCCATCGGGATCCTCGTCGCGTCGGGCCAGATCAGGGCGTCGGGCGGCCCCTGGGCCGTTGTGGGCGAGTTATCGCTGGGCGGCAAGGTACTGCCGGTGGCCGGGATGTTGCCGATGGTCTCGACCCTCGCGGACCAGGGATATCGGCGGGTCGCCGTGCCGCTCGACAACGTGGACGAGGCGGCCATGGTCCAGGACGTGCGCGTCGTGGGTGTCGCCGGACTCGACGAGGTCGCTCGACTGGTAGCTGGGCCCCGGGGTCGCACCGCCGCTGCCGCGCGACGTCGCCCGGTCGCGGAGGTGTCAGGGCCCGATACCGCGGCCGCGCGTGATTCGCTGCCGGGCCCGCCTGCGCACGTGACGGGCGCCGAGCTCGCGACCGCGGACCTGGCTGACGTGCGAGGCCAGCCGATGGCCCGCTGGGCCCTCGAGGTGGCGCTGGCGGGTGGTCACGACCTGCTGCTGGTGGGGTCGCCGGGCGCGGGCAAGACGCTCCTCGCCCGGACCATCCCGGGCCTGCTGCCGCCGCTCGACGATACCGAGGCACAGGAGGTCGCCGTCATCCGCAGCGTGGCCGGCCTGCGGGCCGCGCCACAGGCACGCCGCGTACGACCGTACCGCTCGCCGCATCACACGACGTCCTACGCGGCCATGGTCGGCGGCGGCCCCTGGCTGCAGCCGGGGCTCGTCACGCTTGCGCATCACGGGGTGCTGTTCCTCGACGAGCTCGCCGAGTTCGACCGCGACGTGCTCGATGCGCTGCGTCAGCCGCTCGAGGATGGCACGGTGGAGATCGGACGTGCCCACGGACATATCCGCTACCCGGCCCGACTGCAGTTGGTGGCGGCGATGAACCCGTGTCCGTGCGAGTCCGGACCGCTGCGACCGGGTTGCGATACGAGATGCGCGCGGTGGTGTGCTTGAGCCCGCTCGGCAGGAACGCCGTCTCGATGTCGATGCCGTTCACGAGCAGGCTCACGATCTCCTGACGCTCCGCATCGGTGAGCCCCGTGTCGAGCCTGGTCCGGAGCATCTCGAGCAGTCCGGCATCGATCGCCTGGGCAGCGCCAGGGGAGGCGAGGGCGTCGAGCCGGGTCCGGAGCACCGCCCGTTCCGACGAGATCCGCTGACGTTCCCCTCTGACCTCGGTGTCGGACAGGACACCCTCGACCGCCAGCCGGACCATCCGCTCCTTCTGGCTGTCGAGCCCGACGATGGCTGCCTCGACGCCGGCGACCTCGGCTTGCCTGCGGGTCTCCGCCTCTGCCGCCTCGGTCCGGCCATCGAGTTCGTCGAGGATGTCGCCGGGGTCCCGCAGCCATCGTTCGATGTCCCCCCAGACCTGGCCCTCCAGCATCGGCCCCCGGACATCCCGCCCCGGGCACCGTCCCTCGATGGCGCCCCGCCCGCGTCGCTTGCCGCCGCAGCGGTAGTAGGCGATGGTCCGGTTGGTGGAGCCGACGAGCCGATGGCCGCAGTGGACGCAGGTCATCACGCCCCGCAGGAGGTAGATGCGCTCGGTGTTGCGGGCCACGATCCGGTGGGAGGCCAGCACGTCCTGGGCCGCCTGCCACAACTCCTCACTCACCAGTGGCTCGATCGGGGCGCTGATGAGCTCGCGCGCCTTCTGCGATCGCTTGCCGAAGACCAGGAGGCCCTTGTAGGTCGGGTTGACGAGCATGTTCCTGATCCGACCGTCACCCCAGTGGCCGCTGGTCCGGCTGCCCCGGACGCCGCGGTCCTCTCGGGCATACAGGGGCGGGATGCCGAGGGCGTTCAGCTCCTCCGCCACTCGGCGGCAGCTCCAGCGGTCGATGGCGACCCGCCGGTACATGTGGCGCACGACATCGGCAGCTGTCCGGTCCCCCGCGACGACCCGCTCGTCGGGCATCGGATGGGCCTTGCCCTTCTCGCCCTCGATCCGGTAGCCGTAGGTACGGATGCCGCCGGTGTAGCGACCCGCCTCGGCCGCACGTCGCACGCCAGCCCGCGAGAGGGCCAGGAACTGGCGTCTCGCGTGGTCGGCCACGGCAGCCTGGATATCGAAGCTCAGCAGGTCCGGCTCTCCCGACGTGATGGTGATGAGCCGGATGCCCAGGACGTCCAGTTGACGACGGACCGTGGCCAGGTCGATGAAGTCCCGGCCGAGACGGTCCGCCGCATAGACATGCAACTCGTCAAAGCGGCGCGCAAGGGCATCGGTCAGGAGTCGAGCACCCGCAGGGCGCAGGTGGAGTGGGGTCGTCCCGGAGACGCCGTCATCGAGGTACCGCTCGATCACCCGGACATCGGGCATCGAGGCCAGCCGCCGCTCCAGCTCCGCGGTCTGGGTCGCGATGGTCCCACGTTCGGCCTGGTCCTCGGACGAGACCCTGGCGTACGTGGCCACACGGCGCGCCCTGGGCGACGGAGCGGGCTCGACGGTCGTGGTCATGGTGTCTATGCGGCCTCGCGCTGGGAGGAAAGGACCCGGGGCAGCCCGAGGGCCACCCGGAGGGCCGCGAGCATCGCCTCGCGATCCGGGTC
>JBBSOS010000094.1:0-8458 GCA_038259505.1 Candidatus Limnocylindrales bacterium
GCGTCGAGGGGTTCCCGCTCGAGGCTGTCGCGCCGGCGCCGATGTCAGCGCTGTACCTCGAACTGTGGCCTCCGGACGACCGATACCACCATGTGGTCGACTGGATCGACCGAGGGAGAGGCGTTGCGAACGGCCGCGCAGTGGTCATCGCCGCATATGCCGCAGCGATGCGCTCAGCGGGATCGACGACGGAGCGAGCCAGGGCGATGGAAGCGACCCTGCTGCTGACCAGCATCGTCATCGCGTCCGGGGCCTACCACCATACGCTCGCCGAAGGTGACCGGCTGCTGGTCGAGGGCTACTACCCGGCCGCCGTGCGTCTTCGCGCGCGGGAGCGGGTCGAGTTGCAGGCTGCGTGGCGCTTCAGTGCCCGCTACCTGCACCTGCTGACGGGGCCCGGCGCACTCGATGAGATCGCCGCCGCGACGATGCGCATCGTCGACCAGGTCGGTGCGCCGGTCCCGACGAGCACGCTTCCGCGGGCAGGCGCGGTATGGGTGCGCATCCGCACGACCCCTGAGGGGCGCGTGATCAACCTCGTCGACCTCCGAGCGCAGGCTGATGACCGATGGGACGAGCCCCGATCGGTATCGCCGCGAGCGAGCGGATGGCGGCTGACCAGCACGGTCGGGACCGCACCCGTGGCGGCGTCTCCATGGTCACGGGGCGGCTCCGCTCGCCCACTCAGTGCACATCCGGCGGGCGGCTGGCGACTGCCGTCCTTCCGCAGGTGGCTGACGGTCGTCGACCGGGGTCCGTAGCCGGTCCCCGGTCACACGACCACCCCTTCGATGCCGAGGTTGCGCGCGATCGCGACCACATCCCCTGACAGGTCGCCCGGCGTCGCCGAGCTATGGTGATTGACGCCGCTGGCTGCCCACCGCGCCCAGGCCTCCTCCACCGTGCCTTCGGCGAATCGGAAGGCACCGTTGGGGGTGCCCGTCTCAGGGAAGCGCCTCGGGGTCAGCTCGCCGCGAGCGGCGACCAGCCGGAACCCGCCGCGGGCATCCGGATGTGGTGTGAAGCCCACCAGGGTGGCTGGGCCGACGGGCGGTTCCAGCACGGCGCAGACACCGCAGCGCGGATCGGTGCCACAGAACCAGCCGTTGGGCCGCAGGCGGGGCCGCTCCCCGGGATCGAGCCACGCGAGGTCGTGCTCGCCGCTGTTGGCGATGACCACCTCCCCGGTGGCATAGTCGATGGCCTCGATCTCGTGGTAGAGGGCCGCGCCACCCAGCCGTTTGGTGACCAGCATCGCGACCGCGGTCAGGATGTCGCCGGTGCAACTGAACGGCATGCCCATCGTGGTCAGTCGACCGAGTCCCCAGCAGGGCGCGATGCCGATCTCGTCGCCGAAGCGGAACTGGGGCACGTGACAGTTGAAGGCGCCACCATCGAGGTCATGGGCCCGGACGACATCCTCGATGGCGAGTGCGGCCCGGAGGCTCCGCTCGAGCGTCTCGTCCGCCTCGACGGCACCCTCGAACACCCATCCGGCCCGGACCTCAGCGTCAAGTTCCGCGAGTCGTCCTGGCGCGACCGCTCGCCACGCGTCGACCACCTCGTCGGGGTCGACGGACACCGCCTCGATGCCGGTCCCGGCACGCAGCTCATCATCGGGCACATCGACATGGAGATAGCCCGGGATCGGCCGGCCGATGCGACCCAGCCGGGCGCGCCGGATGCCGGAGGCCACGGCGCCCAGTCGGATGGCACGGCGAACCCGATCGACCGCGGCGACATCGTCGAGGCGTCCGAGGACCAGGTCGAACGGCCGCCGAGTCCGCGAGAGCATGTTGCTGAGCATCGGGGCGCCCACGGTCGCCCCCTGGGTGGTGATGCTCGCGTGGTCGAAGCTCCCGTCCCCGAGGCCCGTCTCGTGGCGCGCCCACATGACCACCGGGATGCCCGGCAACCGGTCGAGCAGGGCGAGCGTGTAACCCGCGGGCACGGCCATGGTCTGGAGCACGAGGATGGCATCGATCGCGCCATCGACGGCCGCCTGGGCCTCGAGCGATGCGCCCACGCGGGCCCCTTCGTCGACCGAGCTCGCTTCGACGACCCCGACGATGCTGAACTCGTCCGACAGCCCAGCCGCGAGCTGCCGTGCGAGGTCCATGCGCGACTCGCGGAATCCAGGCGGCGCCGTGTGCGCCCACAGGTCCCACCAGGGGTGCACCACCACGACGCGCGGCGCCCTGTGCGGTGCGCTCATACGCGGCCGACCGGTCCCGTCTCAGTCCTGGTGATAGATCTCATCCGCGGTGATGAGCGTGCCGTCGGCCGTGGTGATGGTCGTGATGATGCCCTCGAACGCCTCGCCCCAGCGAGTGTTGACCTCGGTCTGGCCCATGCGCGCGGTCACGGTCTCGAGGTCCGGGTGGTACTCGCCGTAGTAGACGACGTGGTTGCCGCGACGAAAGCCGGAGTAGTTGCGATAGCCCGATGCCGCGATGGCCGCGATCATGTCCGGCCAGGGGTTGGCGTGCAACTCCTCATAGCGGTCGATCCGCTCGGGGTTCACGACGAGGCCGATGAAGCCGCGCTGCATCGGCCCCTGTCCACCGCCGGGGGTGAAGAACACCTCGTCGTAGAAGAGCGGCTGACCGTCGCCGTCCGCACTCTCGGCGATGACGGTCGCGAACCGCTGGTTCCATGCGGCCACCGCCGCCTTGGGGCCGTGGCGAGCGAAGGCAGCGGCGCGATCGGGCTCGGCCTCGGCGTAGTACCAGACATCCGTGCCGCGCCGGAAACCGGTCATGTTGTGGAAACCGGAGTCGCGGATCTCATCCTGGAGCTCCTGGGGCACCGCCGCATGAAGCTGGTCGTATACGGCTTCTGTGCCGGGAAAGATCCGGAGATAGAACAGCACGCGCTCCATGGGAACCTCCGATGCGGTCGGGACCCGGTCACTGTAGCGATCGGCTGGGATCGTTACCAGCCGCAGGTCAACCCAGGAGCACGACGGTGACGCCCACGGCCACGAGCGCGGCTGCGGCCAGGGCACGAGGTGGTGGACGGCTGCGAGTCCGGTAGCTCTCCGCAGCGAGCACGACCAGTGGCGTCGTCGCCACCATCGTCTGGACCACGACCGGACTCCCCTGCTGGACACCCAGGATGATGAACACGAACGAGGTCGTGGTGAGGACCGAGCGGAACAGCAGCCGGGGCGCACTCCGGAACGGCACGTTCCGGGGCGGGAACATGGCCACGGTCACCGCGGCGGCCAGGGCGGTCCGGACCACGTAGGTCTCGACGACACCCACCTCGCGCATGGCCAGGAGCGCCGTGGCCACGGTCAACAATCCATTGCCGGCTGCCGCGCCAGCGACCCGGACCGCGACACCCCGTCGGCCCATGTCGCCGAATGCGCCCTGAAGCGCCCACAGCACGCCACCGGACACCAGCACCGCCGCGACGACCTGACCGGGTTCGAACGCGCCGGGCAGGAACAGGATCGCTGCCGCGGCTGCCGCGATGGGGCTGAGGGCGGATGCCGTCGTGGTCGATGACGCGGCGCCGGCCGCGAAGAGGTCCCAGACGCAGATGGCGGTGACGACCATGAGCCCGGCCGACACGACATGGAGCAGCCAGACCTCGCCGGTCCAGTGCCAGGGCACGAACGGCGCGAATGGCAGCAGCACGAGGCAGTTGGTGACGTACAGGACGCCGATGAGCTGGCGCGCCGGATATCGGTCGGTCAGGCCCTTGTTGATGAGCGCCTGGGCACCATTGGTCAGCGCCGCAAGGAGACCGAAGACGACCGCTATCACGCCGCCGGAAGCCTGTGGATCGGCGCAGCGCGGTGCATCCGTGCCTCATCTCTGTGGCGTCGGGCGCGTGGTACGCTGACGGCCGACGCGCACCCTGCAAACGATGCCAGTATCGTCGCGCATCCTAGCAGGACGCACCCGGCGAGGATCGGTGGACCCGCGACGAGATCCGCCAGCATCGAGGGGCAGGGACATGACCGAGACGACCATCGAGTTCACCGAGGTCCTGGGCCGGCGGGTCAGGATGGGCACCTGGGAGGACCAGAAGATCTCGACCTACCGCAAGGTCTTGGAGGCGATCGACGAAGGCCGCTGGGACGATGCGGCGCAGCTCGAGGCCTATTTCGTGGACGAGGCCAGCGTCTGCTTCGCGATCTATCGCCAGTGGATCCCGGACGTCCGCAACTACCTGCTGAGCCATGGGGTCGATCCGGCCATCGTGGCCGCCCGGGACGAGCAGGCGGTCGCCGTCGCGCAACTGCCCGATGGCACGCCCTGGAACCCACGGCGCCAGTGGGACCTGCTGCTGAGCGATATCCAGGCGGCCACGGCCGCGACGTATCGCGAACAGGCCGACGAGGCCAAGGCGCGCATGGCGACGGCGAAGGAGACCTGGCGGCGTTGCCATGACCGTGATGTCGATCATGTCTACGGCCTCATGTCCCTGGTCAAGGAGCAGCTCGGCGAACCCGCCATCCGGGACATGTATGACGCCGTGCTGCTGCCACTCTTCGCATGGCGCTATGCCAAGTTCGATATCGACCAGCATCCCTGGGACGAGGGCCTCGAGGCATTGATGCTCATCGCCTGCGAGGCGATGCGCGGTCACCTGGTCGGGCCAGAGCGAACGGGCGACATGGAACTGGTGGAGTTCGACGACCGGTACGAGTTGCGATTCGACCCCTGTGGCTCGGGTGGGCGGACCCTCCGCGGCGATACCATCGAGGGGACCCCTCCCCGGATGCAGCCGCCGTACGACTGGACCGTCGTCGAGGGCGAGTATCCCTGGACGCACTACAAGTCGGGCGTGTGTCACTACTGCGTGCACTGCATCGTGCTCATGGAGGAGATGCCCATCGACCGGTTCGGGTACCCCGTCCGGGTCATCGATCCGCCGACTTACGACCCGAAGGCGACCGAGGTCGGCGCCGCCCAGAAATGCCAGTGGACGATGTACAAGGACCCGACCCAGGTGCCCGAGGAGGTGTACACGCGAGTGGGGCGCGTCAAGCCGACCCAGTTCGGGTCGCGTGCCCAGGGTGCTCGTGAGCTCCCGGTCATCAATGTCGGGATGCCCGGCGCCGGCTGACTCGCGGGCTCCGGGCCGACTCCCCCTGCAGGCACGATCACGATCCGCGATCACAGATCAGGGATTCGTACGCGTAGGGCCGTCGTGGTACCGTATCGGCGGCCGCTGGAAACGATCGCAGCACCGTGCTGTCGACCCGGCCCGCGGCACATGACAACGTGGGGATGGCTCCCTGTCGACTGACATGGCGGCCATCGGACCCCGCTCCGAGGCGGGCGTCATCGACCTCCTCCCGATGACGCCCGCCTCACTCCTCCCCTGACGGATCCCATCGCCTCGCGCGGACCCAAGGTCAGATCCGGTAGGTGTGACGAGCAGTCCCTGACAACAGTCGGGTCTGGTCGGCGCGGGACATCCCTGTCGCCGCGATGACCGTCCGGAAGGCATCCACGGTCATCTGGTACGAGCCATACACGGCATCGACCGGCCAGTTGGAGCCGAACATGCAGCGCTCTGGCCCGAACAGCTCGATGCACGCGAGGACCCACGGCCGAATGGACTCGACCGTCCAGCGATGGTCGGCCATCCCGAGGCCCGATACCTTGCACACCGTGTTGGGTAGTTCCGCGAGCGCGGCCATCTGGGTCCGCCATGACCGGAAGTAGTCGCCGCCCCGCTCGAGCGGCATGCCCGTACTGCCCACCACCAGTGTGAGGTCCGGAAGCGCCCGCGCGGTCGTGGCAACGTCCCGGAGCGGGCCCGGCCAGGCACGTGACTCGAACGACAGGCCAAGCCGAGCGACCGTGCGCAGGTTGTCGAGGAACCGGACGTCACGGCCCCCCGCCGGGTGCTCACGGATCCGAACACTACGGACCAATGGGGACGCCTCGACATGCTCGGACAGTTGGCGCTCCGCGTCACTGCCGACCAGGTCGGCGAGGACCACGTATGCATTGGGCATCCCTTCGCTCGCGGTGACGGCGGCGAGGTACCGGGTCTCGTCGACCGGATCGAGCCCGCTCCAGGCCGCCTCGACATGGACGCTCGCGACGACGTTGGAGCCATGGAATTCTCGCCGGAGGCGCCACATCGGCCAATCGGCCCGGGCGAGCTTGTAGTCGCCGAGCAGGTCACCGTACACGGCGCCGTCCTCGGTCAGCCAGGTGTACGGATTGCGCGAGGGTTCGGTCACGTGATGATGGGCATCGACGAACGGGATCGAGCGGTCTGGTGCCTGCTCGTCCCGCTGCTCACCAAGCGGCCCTTCCGGTGCCTCGAGGCCAGGACCAGTCACCACATCACCATGCCGCCGTCCGCGTTGATGACCTGGCCCGTGAGATACGCGGCGGTATCCGACAGGAGCCAGCACACCAACTCTGCCATCTCGGTCGGCGATGCGGTACGCCCCATGGGCACGGTCGTTAGACGGCTGGCGGCGAGCTCCGTGGGCGAGATCCCCCGGGATGCAGCGACGTCGTCCACGACCCGGGCCTGCATGGGCGTATCGGTGATGCCCGGCGAGAGCGCGTTGACCCGGATCGGCCGCCGCGCATACGCCATCGCGAACGAGCGGGTGATCTGCGAGATCGCGGCCTTGGTCGCGGCGTACACCGCCGCTTCGGTCGTAGCCACGAACTTGGCTGAGGGCGACGAGAAGTTGACGATGGCACCACCGTCCCGCATCCGCGTCGACATCGCCTGGCACAGGAAGAACACCGATTCCGCGTTGGTCGCGAATCCGCTCCGGAAGTCCTCCACGCTGACCGTCCCGATGGGCGCCAGCACGATGACGCCCGCGGCATTCACCAGAGAGTCCAGCGGTACGCTCGCGTCGAGCGCCCCAAGCACAGCCGCTCGTCCGTCCGGGCCGGACAGGTCGGCAGCGATCACCTCAGCCCCAGCCGCCGCAGGTCCCTGGAGCGACGACTCCCTCAGGTCGGTCGCGAGGACACGATGGCCGCGCTCGAGCAGGAGCGTGGCCGTGGCCTGCCCGATGCCGCTGCCGGCGCCCGTGACGAGGGCGTACCTAAGATCGGGCATCCGGGCCCCTCCAGGACGTGCGCGCGTCAGATCCGGAAGATGCGCTCGGCATTGCCATGGAACAGCGCTTCCTGCTCCCCGCGGGAGAAGCCCCCGATGATCGCCGCGTACGCGTTCACCACGTCCGGATAGCTGGAGTACAGCCGGTCGACCGGCCAGTTGCTGCCGAAGAAGCTCCGCTCGATGCCGAAGGTCTCGATGCAGGTCATGACCCACGGCCGGATCGATTCGATGGTCCACCGGTTGTCGCACATGCCGAGGCCCGAGATCTTGACGGTCACGTTCGGTGCTCCCGCAAGGTTGGCCAGCTCCCGCTTCCACATCGCGAAGTATTCCGGGTCACGCTGCCGGGGGAACCCTGCGTGGTCGAGCGAGATGACGATGTTCGGGAACGCCTCAGCCAGCGAACGCATCCTGGCGTACGTCTCGGGCGACGAGTCGAGGCAGGCCACCAGGTCGTGGTCCTCGAGATGGGCGTAGCCACGGCGCCAGGCGTCATCCACGAGGTAGTCGCCGGGGCCGAAGTCGCGGATGCCGCGCGTGTTGGCGTACGCCATGTGGCGCTCGATGACGGCCTGCGCATCATCCTGCTGGAGGTGGCACTCAGCCACGATGCCGTGGGGATGCCCGAGTCGGTCGGCGAATGCCTGGAGCCACTTCGTCTCCTCGACCGGGTCGGCGATGCCCAGGGCAGCCTGGACATGGATCGACTTCGGGACATTCGCGAAGCGCGTCTCGGCGACATAGTCATCGGCCCAGTACCGCTGTGCCTGGATGGCCTCGATATCACCCAGGACGGGGTGCTTCCAGCCCGGCTGCAGCCAGGAGTAATGGAGGTTCGGATCCTGGAGATCCGAGAAATGGACATGGGCATCGACGAACGGGATATCAGCCATGGGTCGCCTCCTGTGCCGTGGTCGCAGCCGAGGCCGATCGGGCCCCGGGCACGTTGTCACGCAGCCACGCGACGCTGCGCTCGATCATCGCCAGCTCGTCGATCTGGCCAGCCCCCAGGGATGCCAGCTCGACGCACACCGGGCCGTCGTAGCCCGCGGCCTCCAGCACACCGAGGACGTCGCCGAGGGGCGCGACACCCTCACCCAGGGCGACCGAGAGCGGTCCGCCCCAGACGGTCGGGTCGGGTGTCGGCGGATGGTCCTTGAGTTGCACCAGCAACGTCCTGGGGGCCAGCATCCGGCTGCCCTCGACCATCTCGTCCCCCACCCGCATGAGGTTGACGTTGTCCAGTGTCACACCCAGGTTGTCGGCGCCGGTCCGTTCGATGATCTCGAGGATGTCCTCGGCGCGCAGGTCGCCGTGATTCTCGATGGCCAGTTGAAGACCGAGGCCCGCAGCATGCGCGGCGACGCGCCGCGCGGGGTCGACCAGCCGGTCC
>JBBSOS010000095.1:0-8427 GCA_038259505.1 Candidatus Limnocylindrales bacterium
ACGTAGATCGCATCGTATCCGTGCTCCTCGGCCACATGGGCGATCTCCTCGGCGGCATCACCGACCGGCGTGTAGAGGGCCGGCTCGATCCCGCGCTCCAGCAGGATGTTCGCGGCTTCGCGTGCGGCTGTCGCGATCTCCGGCAGGACCGTCACCACGCCGATCTCGACATCCGCAGCCACGGCAGCGTCCGCGGCCTGCATGAGAGCACAGTACGCCTCCTCGGTCCCGTCGTACGCGACCAGGATCCGCCGTTGTTCCATCGTGGTGTGCCTCCTTCTCGGGCCATGGCGATGTGCATGGCATGGATGGTTGGCCGGCCGTCAGGCCGCTGTCATGCCCGCGTCATCGGGCGTGTCCTGGTGCGCCCGCGGGTGCGCGACTGCCGCGTCGTCGGGCGTGTGGTCTCGCGTCACGGGGGAGCTCATGGGCATGTCACCCGCGAGCTTGCCGCCATCCCGCACGATCAGTACGGATGCCGAACTGCCGGATAGGACGTTTCGGGCGACGCTGCCGAGCAGAAGTCGAGTGAGGCCGCTGCGGCCGCGTGAACCCACGACGATCAGATCGGCCTGGACGTGCGCCGCGAGGTCGACGATCTCACTCGCTGCATCTCCGGTGCGCGTACTGGCCTCGACGATCCGACCCGCGGCCCGAAGTCGCGAAGCGGCCCCGTCGACGATGCGCTGATGAGCCTCCGTGGACGCGGTCAACTCCGCGTCATACGTGCCCGCGATGTCCCATCCGCCGGGAGGCTGGGTGTCCGCCATCGGGGCGATGCCGACGGTCCACGGGACGGTGGCATCGGCGATGCTCACGACGTGGATGGTCGGCCCCGCGAAGATCGGCCAGTCAGCCACGATCGCCTCCGCGGCCTCTGAGGAGGGCGACCCGTCCGTGCCGAACACCACGCCGCGCATGGTCGTGGCGCGAGCCACGAGGACCGGGCATGCTGCCTGGTCGCTGATCTCGGTCGAGACAGACCCCAGGAGGAGCGAGGCGATCGGACCGTGGCCTCGGGATCCCACGATCACCAGATCCGCATCGAAGTCGCGGGCCTGATCGATGATCACGCTGGCGGGTCGGCCATGGAGCACCGCTCTCTCGACCGACAGATGGGCCGTGGCGAGTCCGGACTGGGCTGCCGCGATGGTTCGGTCGAGGTACTCCGCTATCGCAGTCGAGAGCGAAGGCGCCGCGCCCAATGCTGGCGCCCAGGGGCCCGCGCCGAATGCCGGCGCCCACGGGCCCGCGATCGCGAGTCGGATCGTGTCGACCACGCCCACGATCCGGACCCTGGTGCCCGCCGGCCAGGGGATCGAGGCCGTGAGCGCGACGGCCTGGTCTGCGCCCGCCGATCCGTCGTGGGCCAGCAGCACGCGCATCAGGATGACCCTCCACGGAGGTGCTGGAACCTGCTTGGTGCCCGCACGTGGGTGGGTGGGGCGGGCTGCTGAACGTGGCCCGGACGCCGGATTCGTCGAGACATCATCACCCCTTCGCGTTCGATGTGGTGGCTCCTCGAGCATGTGTCAGCCGAGGAAAGGAGCCCCGAAACCCCCATGAATGGCAGGTGAACTCACTGTTCGTGGCCTACGGGTACAGCCCGCGGATCCTGGTGGCCGCCGCGACACGCTCCACCGCGATCGCCTGTGCCGCAAGACGCGGGTCGATGCCGTCTGCGCCAGCCCGGCTCCACACCGCATCGGCAGCGGCGAGGAGTTGGTGACGCAGTCGCTCGTTGACCTCAGCGAGGGTCCAGGCGAGCGCCGCACGGTTCTGGGCCCACTCGAAGTAGCTGACGATGACGCCTCCGGCGTTGCACAGGATGTCGGGCAGGACGACCACTCCGTTGCGTCGCAGGATCGGGTCCGCATCCGGTGCGACCGGGCCGTTCGCGGCCTCGGCCAGGATGTGCGCCCGGACGGCCCCCGCGTTGGCGGCCGTGATCTGTCCCTCCATGGCTGCCAGGACCAGGATGTCCACGTCGAGCCCGAAGAGCTCCTCGTTCCCGATGGGTCGCGTCCCGGGGGCCCCTGCGATGGTGCCGTGCTCCGCGAGGTGGCGTCGGAGGTACCCGACGTCGAGGCCGTCCGCAGCCGCTACGCCTCCATGGACGTCGGTGATGGCGACCACGCGTGCGCCGACTTCCGACAGCAGACGGCATGTCGCCTCGCCGACGTTGCCGAACCCCTGGATCGCGACCCTCGCGCCGGCCAGTTCGAAGCCACCCCGACGAGCCGCGTCCGCGAGGACGTAGACCACACCCTGACCGGTCGCGTCCGCCCGCCCGACCGAGCCGCCGATCGCGACCGGCTTGCCGGTCACCACGCCCAGCACCGAATGACCGCGGTGCATGGAGACCGTGTCCATGATCCAGGCCATGGTCTGGGCATCGGTGCCGACGTCTGGTGCAGGGATGTCCGAGTCGGGTCCGATGATCCCCTCCAGCTCAGTGGCGAACCGCCGCGTCACGGCCTCGAGTTCCCGGTGGCTCATCGACCCGGGATCGCAGGTGACGCCCCCCTTGGCGCCACCGAACGGAACGTCGACAAGGGCCGATTTCCAGGTCATCCACATGGCCAGCGCGCGGACATCATCGAGGTCGGTCAGCGGGTGGTACCGGAGCCCGCCTTTGGCCGGGCCACGAGCGACGTTGTGCTGGACCCGATACCCCTGGAACACCTCCACGACGCCGTTGTCCCGCTCGACCGGAAAGTGGACGGTGAATTCCCGCTGCGGGACGCGCAGCACCGCTCGCAGGCCCGGCTCGAGCGCGAGATGGTCGGCCGCGGCGTCGAACTGGGTGAGCGCCGACGTCAGGGCACGGGATCCGGTGGACGGCATCGCCTGGAGGGTGGTATCGGACATCGCTGGGTCTCCTGCTCGAATCGCTGCAACCGAGGTGGATCCAGCCTCGCCAGTGGGTGCGAACGTGCGCATCGACAGGTATGAACGCGGCATGAACAGATACCGCAACGTGTCGGCCACGGCGTGTTGTTCACGCTGCGTTCATCAGGATTCCCGACCGGTTGGGGGCGTGGTCGGTAGCGTGCGGAGGGCATGCCACGGGAAGGTCCCGCGAGAAGCGCCAGTCAACGAGGTCTGCCGATGCGCCACCGACAAACCGATGACCCGTTCACGTGCGTCACCTGCGAGGTCGCGATCGATCGCGGCCCGGTGTTCCACGTGGGTCTGCCGGTCTGTTGCTCCGGATGCGTGGCGAACGGACCCTGCACCTGTACCTATGACGAGGAGGTCATCGAACATGAGCGAACCTGCGATCCTGCGAGCGTCGTCCGTCCGCCGCTGGCCGATGACCGGGGACGCGTGGCGGTCGCTGGTCGATGAGCTTGGCCAACGGCGCGAGCGACTCTCCGCCCTGGAGTCCGCGGCTCACGATGAAGGAGGCATCGATCTGATATCGGTCATGGCACGACGTCGGTTCGAGTCGCTGTCGGCGGTGCTCGATGCGGCCGAGCAGGTCGATGGTGCGCACGACGCCGTCATCGGATCCCGCGTGACCCTGGTCGACGAGGACGGTGCGTCCGCGACATATGTCCTGGCATGTCCCGGGGAGGGTGACCCCTCCCGAGGATGGATCGCGGCCGACTCCCCCATCGGGCGCGCCGTGCTCAGTGCGCGAGTCGGGGACAGGATCGAGATCAACGCTCCGGCGGGACGCCGGGTCGAGACCGTGCTGTCGATCGAGGAGCGGACGTATGCTCCGCTGCATGGCAGCGACCGATAGCGAGAACTCGCCGCTGGCGGCTGCCGCGCTGGCGCTCGTCGGGGACGGGGTCACCATCGCTGACCTTGAGCGCCGGTTCGTCGAGGCGGGCGCGGATCCGCGGACGGGGGTCGTGGAGGGACTCCTGTCGGAGTTGGAGTCTCTTGGTCTCGTCCGCATCGCTCGGGGCGGAACCGTCCGGGAGTATGCGCTCTCGTCACTCGGCAGACGGTTGGTCGATCAGGGGACGTGGATGGGCGCCGCGCTGCCCATGAAGGAACTCGAGCGGATGCGCACCGACTTCCTGTCCATCATCGCCCATGAGTTGCGAACGCCCATCACGGTCATGCGGACCCTGACGGGCCTGCTGCTGGACCCGGCGACCGGACCATCTGAGGAGCAGCGTCGCTCGATGCTCGAGATCATGGAACGCAACGCCGAGCGGATGCAGCATCTCGTCAGCGAGATCCTCGATCTTGCTCGTTACCGTTCGGGGACCATCGGGCTCCAGCTCCGTCCGTTCGATGCGGCGGACCTGGCCGAGTCGGCAGCATCCACCATCCGGCCCCTCGCGGAACTGCGTGGCCAGACGGTCGAGGTACGCGTGCCCCGGCGCGACGCGATCCGCGTCTTCGGCGATCGACCGCGTCTCGATCGGGCACTCCTGAACCTCGCAGCCAACGCGCAGTCGTTCGCGCCGGATGGCGGCCACATCACCATCCGGTTGACGGCAGGCCGGGACGGCGATGTCCGATGGGCAGTGACCGACGACGGCCCGGGCATCTCTTCGGAGGATCAGCAACACCTGTTCGAGCGCTTCTTCGTGGGCCGTGGGCGCCCGCGCGAAACGCAGGAAGGCGTCGGGCTGGGCCTCCCCCGCGCGCTTGCCATCGCACAGGCGCACGGTGGGACCATCGACGTACAGAGCCGGCTGGGCCACGGCAGCACGTTCACGCTGGTCGTTCCGTCGGCCGGACCTTCCGAGGACGCCTGATGCGGATCCTGGTCGTGGACGATGAACCGGATGTCGTGGAGTCGGTCAGCCTGGGCTTCACCCTGCAGTGGCGGGATGTCGACGTCATCGGGGCGGGTACGGGACAGGCCGCACTGGATCTCGTCGAGCATGAGCACCCCGACATCGTGCTGCTCGACGTGGGACTGCCGGGCATCGACGGCTACGAGGTGCTCCGTCAGATCCGTGCCTTCTCCGATGTCCCGGTCGTCATGCTCACCGCGCGCGACGACGCCATGGACAAGGTCAAGGGCCTGGAGCTCGGTGCGGACGACTACGTCACGAAGCCCTTCAATCACCTGGAATTGCTCGCCCGCGTGAAGGCCGTCCTCCGGCGCCTGGATATGCCGGCACCGGCGAGCCGGGCCCCATCCTTCCGCTCGGGCGATCTCGAGGTCGACTTCGCCAAGCAGCAGGCGCGCCTCCGGGGCACCCCGCTCGACCTGACGCCGACGGAGTACAAGCTGCTGTACCACCTCGTCCGGAACGCGGGCCACATCCTCGAGCACGGCACGCTCCTGGCCAAGGTCTGGGGCCGGGAGTACGTGGACGAGGTGGACTACATCCGGGTCTACATCCGAAGGCTCCGGGACAAGCTCGGCGATGACCCCGACGATCCCCGCTACATCAAGACCGAGCGAGGTCTGGGCTATCGATTCATCGACCCACGATGAGCGGTGAGCGGCGAGGCTACGGGAGGTCGGGTTTCCGTGTCGGCGCCCAGAGCGGATAGTCGAGGCCCGCAAGTCGATTGATGATGATCCCCTGGCCAGTCAGCAGCACCACGGCCAGCATCAGCACGGCCAGCTGTTCTGGCCTGACGAGGATGCCAAGGCTGACGATGAGGGTCGTCGCTCCCGCCGGCGGGTGCGGGACGCGCAGCCAGATCATGAACGCCGAGGTGAACCCGACTGCGAATGCCGCTGCGAAGACGCGCGTGAGGCTGAACCCCTCCGACATCGCCGAACCTGCCTCAAGGAGACCGAAGATCACGAGCGCCGAGTATCCGAAGATCACCCCGATGAGATGGCCAGCGACCGTATTCCGTGGGGACGCCGCGACCGCCAGCGGGGTGTAGAAGAGCAGGAACGCGGTTGGACCCAGGGATGGGAACATGAACGGCTGGCCCGTCACCAGGGCCGCGAATGCCATGATCGCGATCGAGATGCAGCCGTTGACGAGCGCGAACGCGCCGAGGACCAGCACCGAGTCGTGGCGCTGTTCCAGGGACGTCAGCCCGGACCGTCGAAACAGCCCTCCGGTCACATCCGACATCTGGCCGCCGATCGGGTGGCGTCGCGACCTGGTCATCGTGGACCACCCTGCCTGGGTGCGGTGCCTGATGACGATCGTGCCACCGCTGGCCATCGCGGCCCGTGACCCAGGTGGACCCGGTCCGGGCCGCTCCAGGGGCGTGGACGATGGTCGTCAACCATGCCGACTCCGGTTGCCGCGATCATGGACCGAGGATACGCCCGACCGCAGGCCACGAATGGTCCGAAATGAGCGGACGCGTACGCGCAGTTCGCAGGATCCCGGGAGGATGTCATGGACGGAACAGGCACGATGCGTGCGATCGGACTACGCAACGCGGCGGCAGGGGAGCTGTCCGTTCTGACGATCCCCGTGCCAGCAGTCGGCGACGACGAGCTGCTGGTCAGGGTCCGTGCTGTGGGTGTGGGCAGCCACGATCGATGGTTCCGGCCACGCGATGCGCGATTCCCGTGTGCGATCGGGATGGAGGCATCAGGTGAGATCGCGCAGGTCGGGGTCGCCGCCGATGGCTTCACGATCGGTGAGCACGTGATGATCCTCAGTGGTACCCAGCCCAAGGGTGGCACCTGGGCCGAGTTCGCGGCCGCCGGGGTGGACACGCTCATCAGGATGCCCGCCGGTCTCGGGTTCGTCGAAGCCGCAGCCATCCCGGTCGCTGGGTCGGCAGCGCTGCAGGGCCTCGGATCGACCCAGCTGAGCCGGGGCGACCGACTGTTCATCGCGGGCGCATCGGGGGCCATCGGCACGCTGGCCATCCAGCTCGCCGTGGCCCGTGGATATCGCGTGGCAGCGTCGGCGAGTCGGCGCAACCAAACCTATCTGTCGTCGCTCGGGGCGGAGCTCGCCGTCGACTACGTCGATGACGGGTCGATCGAGCACATGCTGCAGTGGGCACCGGGCGGTGTCGATGCCGTTCTCGCGATCCAGCCGGGGACCGGGGTGCGGAGTCAGCCATTCGTCCGGGATGGCGGACGGATCATCACGGTCTCGGGAGATCCGTTCCCGGGTGAGCGGGGCATCCACGTCGAGCAGATGCAGCATCAACCGCAGACGAGGGATGCGCTGGCGGCGCTTGCCGCGGACGTTGCCTCCGGGAAGATCCACGTCGTGATCGGGCAGCTATATCCATTTGACAGGGCCATCGAGGCCCTCGAGCAGGTCGAGACCAGACACGCGCGCGGCAAGATCGTCCTGACCCTGGATGCATAGGCTGACCGACCGTATCGGTCCGCTCCGGGGCGGCGCAACGCTGTACGATCTGCGACGGCAGCGCATGCAGGGGAGGACGAGATGAGCCGCTTTCCAGAGGCGGAGCAGGACGGCGACAACCGGCATGCAGACTCGCTGAGGTCGTCGCTCACGGTCGGGCGCGACACCATCGAACTCGCGGAATGGGCTGGTGGGTTGCCGCAGGTCGGCGGCACCCCGCCGCATGTGCGGCTCGGCCGTCGCTGGTTCAACCTGCTGTGGCTCCTGCCCATCGGTGTCGTCCTCGGCCTGTTCGGTGTCGCGGTGGCCCAGGGGCTGCGCACCATGACACCCGTCCAGGACTTCATCACCCAGTGGCCCGGTACATCGATACCAGCGAACCCTGACTACGAGGGATTCCCGTGGTGGCTGCGATGGCAGCACTTCTTCAACCTGTTCTTCATGATGTTCATCATCCGCTCCGGCATGCAGATCCTCGCCGATCACCCTCGCCTGTACTGGAACCGGCACTCGACCCCCGGCACCGAGTGGTTCCGCTTCCAGAAACCCGTCCCGACCGACCGGGTCTGGACCGCCAAGGAAGACTCCGTCCGGCTGCCCGGCTGGTTCGGCCTCCCGGGTATCCGTCACTCCATCGGCCTTGCCCGCTGGTGGCACTTCGGCTTCGATACGCTGTGGATCGTCAACGGCGTGGTCTTCTATGTGCTGATCTTCGCGACCGGCCAGTGGCAACGGATCGTGCCCACCTCGTGGGATGTGATTCCCAATACCATCTCCACGCTCATCCAGTACATGTCACTGGACTTCCCGGTCAACGAGGGCTGGCAGGCCTATAACGGCCTGCAGTTGCTGTCCTACTTCGGCATCGTGTTCATCGCGGCACCCCTGGCGTTGCTGACAGGGCTCATGCAGTCACCGGCGATCGCCAACCGGCTCAGGATCGCTGGCCGGGTCGTCAATCGTCAGGCAGCTCGCTCGATCCACTACTTCGTGCTGATCTCCATGCTCGGCTTCATCGCGATCCACACCACGATGATCTTCATCACGGGCCTGCTCCCGAACCTCAACCACATCACCACCGGTGAGAACAGCTCCTCGTGGCTCGGGTTCCTGCTGTATGTCCTGTGGATGACGGTGGTGGTCATCGCCTGGCTCGCGGCGAGCCCGTTCACGCTCCGGCGTCCACGCCTGGTCCAGCGGG
>JBBSOS010000096.1:0-8354 GCA_038259505.1 Candidatus Limnocylindrales bacterium
CCGCGGCGGGGACGCCGATGCGCCGCAGGATGGCTTGGGCCATGTGACGTGACGGCTTGCCCACGACGGCTTCGGCGCGCACACCAGTGCATGCTTCGAGTGCCGCGAGCATCGCTGCGCAGTCGGGCAGCCCACCATCGGCCGTCGGGCAGAATGGGTCGGGGTTGGTGGCCACGATCCGGGCGCCGTTGCGGACCGCACGAAACGCCCGCAGCAGGCCGGCATAGTCGAATCCGCGATCCCAGGAGACGACGACCATCGCCGCTTCATCGGGGTCGGCGGTCACCTCGTGCCCGGCCTCGGCCAGGATGTCCCCGACCAGCGGTTCGGCAAGGAGCAGGACCGGACCCGCGGGGGGCGTGTCCCCGAGGTAGCCGGTCAGCGCATCGAGCGATGTCACGAGCTCGTCGGTCGCGCAGGGGATACCCAGATCTCGCAGCTTGGCGGCGTACGCCGAGCCGCGTTGCAGCGGGTTATTGGTCAGGAACGCGACCCTGGCCCCGGTCGCGCGGACCCATCGCAGGGCATCGGCCGCCCCGTCGGTCAGGCGATCGTCGACGTACAGCGTGCCATCGAGATCGAAGACATATGCCGCGTACCGGCGGGCGGCACGTGGCGCGGTCACAGACCCCCACCGGCGACCGCCGCGCGCGCGAGCACGCGGTCGACATCGTCATCCGTCCATCGGCCCGTCAGGTCGACAAGGTCCAGGATCCCGAACCGGTCCCGAAGCAGGTGCGCGGCGGAGACGGCCCAGCGCGCGGTCGCGGGATCCGCTCCCAGGTCACGGAACGTGACCGGTGCACCGGCCGCCCGGAGGCCAGCCGCGATCCGCTCCGGGGACAGCAGTCCTGTCGCGAGGGTCTGCCGATGAACCGCCCAGTCGTCTGCGAATGCCTGCCGCTGATCCACGCCGGCGGTCCACGCAGCGAGCTTTCGCTGGTACAGGCGCCAGCATTCGGCGGCCGTCTCACCGCTGGTATCGAACGCCGCGAACGTGCCCTCGATCCGTCCTCGGGCGGCACCGGGCGTGGGTGGCGTGTCCAGCGCACGCTTCGCGTCGAAGTCGGAGAGCAGGTCCTCCCAGAGCGCGGCAACGACCACGGACGCGACGCCCACCTGGGCGCCGTGCAGGCCGGTCGGAACGCCCGTCCGGATCGCAGCCATGTCGAGCAGATGGCTGATGGCGTGCTCGGCACCGGAGATGGGTGCGGTCCGACCCGCGACACCGAGCGCGAGGCCGCTGCGCGTCATGCGCTCACACAGCCAGCCGAGCGCCTCGTGATCGGCGGCGTTGACACCGGCCGCCACCTGCTCCAGCCGCTCGCCGTCCTCCCGGAAGCAGTTCACGAGGACCTCGTCGTAGCCGCCGTCGAGGCCGACCAGGTCCGCCAGGCGCCAGTCCGCTGGCGCCGTGAACATCGAGGACAACTCGCCCACGCCCGCGCGATTGAGGGGCGCAGGCGCGTCGGCGATGACCCCCAGGTCGATGACCAGCGCGTCCGGCCAGCGCGAGGGGAGCGTCCGCTTGGCACCGTGCAGGAGCAGGACGGCCATGTCGTCGGAGAACGCATTCACGGAGCAGGCTGTCTGGACGACGACATAGGGGATGGGCGGTTGACCCTCGGTGGCCTTCTTGCCGATGTCGCACACGTTCCCCGATCCGACCGCCACGACGCAGCCGGCACCGGTGAGGGCCGTCGATGCCAGCGCGACGGTGTCGGGGTCGGCATGGACCTCGTGATCGGCGTCGCCGATGATGACGAGCCGGGCATCCAAGGGCGCCAGCAGCTCGAGCACGTGCCTCTTGAGGTCCACGCCGTCGCGGTACATCGGGACCGCATCCGCAAGGATCAGGACCGGACCTACCCGGGCCAGCGACCGGACCAGGTCCGGGAGGCCATGCAGGACGTCGCGACCCTGGATGATGTGCTGCAGGCCGATGGTTCGCAGGCGTTCCGGATGCGCGCTCAGGGCAAGCCGATGTGTCACCACGTCGATGATCGACGTGTCCATCGCTGACGCGCCGGAGATGATGGTCATCGGTCCCTCGATGTCGTCACACCGCGTGACAGTCACTAGTCGTATGATGACTTTAGCACGCTATCGCGCAGGCTCCATCCCCGTCAAGCGCCGGCGATGACTGGTGCGTGGATCGACCGAGTTGGCGGCGCGCCAGAATGATGGGCTCGGGGGCAGGACGCGACCCGGCCCAGGGACGGACCAGGGACGCCACCCGGCCAACGGGTGACGTGGGAGGATACCGAGACGGACATCCGACGACCGGGCGAGATCACGGAGGAGCTGGGCATGGACAGGCACCGCCGATGACTCGCGCTCGCGTCCGGCCGCTGCTCGCGGATGTGGTCCGCAACGAGCTCCGGCGAGCCATCCTGTCGGGCGAGTTCCCCTTCGGCAGCAAGCTGCCCAACGAGGACATGCTGTGCGACCGGTTCGGGGTCAGCCGGGTGACCATCCGCGAGGCGGTGCGGGGGCTCATCGAGGATGGCTACGTTATCCGGCGCCAGGGTTCGGGCACGTTCGTGACCCGTCGTCCGAACCTGCGCAACTCGCTGGACAGCAACTTCAGCTACACCGCATTCCTGGAAGGAGCCGGGACACGGGCCGGAAAGCAGATCCTGGCGCTCCGAACGGTCCAGGCCGACCACGAGACCTCGGAAGCGCTCGCGGTGCCGACCGGCAGCGAGGTGGTCGAGGTGCGCCGGATCCGAACAGCCGATCGGCGGCCTGCCATCTACTCCATCGACCAACTGCCGCCCGACCTCGTCGATCCGGTGCGCGACAGGGACGTGTTCGAACGCTCGATGTACCGGTTCCTCTCGGATATCGGACACGCTGTGGACCACGGTGAGGCAGTGCTCACGCCGACCATCGCGGACCGCGAGCTGGCGCATATCCTCGATGTCGTGGTCGGAACTCCGCTGCAGGCGCTGGTCCAGGTGGACTTCGACGTTGCTGGTCGGCCTATCATGTTCTCGCGGGAATGGCACGTACCGGCGGTCATCGAGCTGCGCGTCTACCGACGCGGGCCGGGCGTGTTCGAGGCGGCACCGGAGCCGTAGCGGGTGTATCGAGCGTCGCCTGATCCGGGGGCCAAGCGTCAGCGAGCGACGCATCCGTGAGCGTGGCCGCCCGGTCCGCGAGGCGTACCCCCAGACCATTGCGTTGGATGCGCGACGGTCGATTGGGCACGGCCGTGGCGCTCACGCCGTTCTTCGCGTTCTGCGTCCTGTTCGAGCTCATCCCGGTCCTCATCCTGCTGGCCGGAGCCGTTGGCGGCCTGGCCGCACCGACACCGCAGTACCTGCTCAAGGTGTTCCAGCACCCCCTCTACGCCCAGTCCGTGCTCAACAGCCTCATCCTGGCCACGGTCAGCGGCATCATCGGTGCCGTCGCTGGCACCGCCATCGGGTATGCCATCACCGCCTCGCGATACGAGCGAGTCCGCCATGGTGCGTCGGCACTGGCCAACGTGTCGTCTGCGTCGGGCGGCGTTGGCCTGGCCTTCGCGTTCATCATCCTGCTCGGCGCATCGGGCGCCATCACGGCGGCATTCCGGCTGATGGGCGTCGACCTGTACTCGTTCTTCTCCATCTATTCCCTGACCGGTCTCATCGTCGTGTACTGCTACTTCCAGATCCCGCTCATGGTCGTGCTCATGCTTCCCGCCTTCGCGGCGATCCGACCCGAATGGCGCGAGGCGTCCATGTCGCTGGGCGGCAGCAGCCGTGACTTCTGGCGGCGCGTGGCCATCCCGGTGCTCACGCCGGCCATCGTCTCCAGTTTCATCCTCCTGTTCGCCAGCGGTATGGGTGCCTACGCGACGGCGGTAGCGCTCGTGGCCCAGGCCAACTTGATGCCGGTCCAGATCTCGGTCCTGCGCTCCGGGGAGGTGATCTTCAAGCCGGCGCAGGCAGACGCCATGGCCACCGTGCTGCTGTGCTTCGTGGCCGCCGCCGTGGTCCTCTACCACCTGGTCCGTCGCTGGACGCAGCCGTGGGCACGATGACGACCTCGACCGGTCGACGAGGGACCACTCGCCGGCGCCCGCAGGTGGGGCTGGTGGCGCTGCTCGCGGTATTCGCGTTCCTGATGCTCCTGCCCACGCTGGGCACGATCCTGTTCTCCATCAGCGAGGGATGGACTGACACGCTGCTGCCGACGCGGTTCCTGCCCGACTACTGGATCGATGCCGTCACCGACCCGTTATTCCTGCCGACGTTCACCCGCGCGATGGTCGCGTCCGTGGCGACGATGATCGTCAGCGTGCTGCTCATGGCGCCGACGCTGTACGTCCTGCACGTCTCGGCGCGTCGCCTGCGACCGCTGGCCGAGCTGGTCTCCCTGGCGCCTTTCGCGTTGCCGGTGGTGGTGTTCGCCCTTGCCCTCATCAGGACGTACTCCGTGCCGCCACTGGTCCTGACCGGGTCCCCGGTCCTGTTGGTCATCGCGTATACCGTCGTGTCGCTGCCGTTCACCTACCGGGCGATCGACAACAGCCTCTCCGCGATCGATACCCGGACCATCCACGAGGCCGCCCAGACGTTGGGCGCCGGTCGTTGGGCGCCGTTCTTCCACGTCGTGCTGCCGAGTATCCGTCGAGGGCTGCTGGCGGCCGTCCTGCTCGTCCTGTCGGTCACGTTCGGGGAGTACACGCTGTCCGCATTCCTCGTCGGGGACGCCTGGCAGACCAGCGGCGTATGGGTCTACAAACTGTGGGACAACAAACCCCACCAGACGATGGCCATCAGCATCGTCGGCTTTGCCATCACGTGGGCGGCGTCACTGCTGCTGCTCGCCATCCTGGGACGCCGTGCGGTCTACGAGCGGGTCGGATAGCGGGTCACGGGCTGGCGGCTTCGTCGCCCCGATCGAGCGTCGACGCACCGACATCGCGCAGCGCGATACACGCGTCAGGCGGCAATCCGAGGCGCACCTTGTCTCCGCGCTCCGGCGGCAGCACCTCGCTGGGTGTCTCGGCAACGACCTCGCCGGAGGCGGTGGTGACCCGGATCCTGCTCGACGAACCCAGGAACAACCGCTGGTCGACGACGCCCTCGATGGTGCCCACCTCGTCCGCGGTCCGCGATCCGGTGTCGCGGTCGCGAACGTCCAGGGTCGCTGGATGGTGGAGGGCGGCGGAGCGTTCGCCCTCAGACCCCGATGACACCAGCACGCGCTCCGGCCGGACGATGATGACGACATGATCACCCGCCGCGAAGCCGCTCAGATCGGCCACGTGCAACCGTTCGGACCCCCATGCCACCGTCCCGTCGGCGACATCGATCACGGTCGCCGGTAGGCGATTGGCGGCACCCACGAACGACGCCACGAAGGGTGTGGCCGGCCGCCCGTACAACTGCTCCGGCGGCCCCTGCTGCTCGATCCGACCGGCGCGCATGACGACCACCTCGTCGGAGATGGAGAGTGCTTCTTCCTGGTCGTGGGTCACATACACCGTGGTGATGCCCAGTCGCTGCTGGATGCGCCGGATCCCTTCGCGCAACGTCACGCGGACCTGGGCATCGAGGGCGGACAGTGGCTCGTCCAGCAGCAGCAGCCGGGGCTGGATGGCCAATGCGCGCGCCAGGGCGACACGCTGCTGCTGGCCGCCGGAGAGCTGATGTGGATAGCGACCGGCGGCGTCACCGAGCTGGATGAGGTCCACCATCTCCCGGACGCGTTCATTGATGCGCGACGATTGCCAACGTCGCAGTCGCAGCCCGTAGCCGATGTTGGCAGCCGCGGTCATGTTGGGGAACAGGGCATACGACTGGAACACCATCCCGATGCCACGCCGGCTGGCCGGAAGGTCGGTGACGTCGTCGGCACCGATGAGGATGGCGCCGGCATCCGGATGTTCCAGGCCCGCGATCATTCGCAACAGCGTCGTCTTGCCGCAGCCGCTTGGTCCGAGCAATGACAGGAGCTTGCCGTCTCCGACATGGATGTCGATCCCGTCCACGGCGACCACCGCACCGAAGCGCTTGACCACCTGGGACACATCGAGCTCGGTCATCGAACCTCGGTAGGGATCGGCCTTGACGCGTATCCGGCGTCAGGCATAGTGTAGTAGGCAGAAGTCATAAGACATCATACTTCTTTGGTTTGGACGGGATGGAGCGGTCCCCGGGTGCGTCCTGGGACCAACAAGGAGGTTCGGATGAGCGTTTCGAAGCGCCTACGGTTGGGCGTCGCATGCGTGGTCCTCGCGCTCCCCGCGTCGGCGGTCGGTGTCGCGGCCCAGTCGCCTGCCGCCTCAGGCGGGGACGCGGCCGGGATCATCGCGCAGCTGGAGACCGAAGCCCGGGCGGAGGGTGCCGTCAACAGCTACGGCATGCCTGATGACTGGACCAACTTCGGTGAGATCTGGGCGAACTTCACAGCCAAGTACGGCCTCACCCATACCGACACGGACATGTCCAGCGCGGAGGAGATCCAGAAGTTCGACGCGGAGAAGAACAACCCGGTCGCGGACATCGGCGACATCGGCATCCAGTTCGGACCCATCGCCATCGACAACGGCGTGGCCGAGTGCTACAAGGCCACGACCTGGGACCTCATCCCCGACTATGCCAAGGATCCCAACGGCTGCTGGACCGGCTGGTACCAGGGCACCATCTCGTTCGCGGTCAACACGGATGCCGTGGAGAACGTGCCCCAGACGTGGCAGGACCTCCTCAAGCCGGAGTACAAGGGCAAGATCGCGATGAGCGACCCGCGGACCACCGGCCAGGGAGCGATGGCGGTGCTCGCTGCCGCGTTCGCCAACGGCGGTGACGAGACGAATCTGCAGCCGGGCATCGACTTCTTCACGAAGCTCAACGAAGCGGGCAACTTCGTCGCGACGGCGCCCAGCCAGGCTGCGTTGGAGAAGGGCGAGGTGGGGGTTGGCATCGTCTGGGACTACATCGGCTTGCCCATCCGCGACGAGCTGGCTGGCGTGGCACCGATCGAGGTGGTCATCCCATCCGACGGCACGACCAGCGCACCCTACGTCTCGCTGCTCAACACCTATGGCGCCCACAAGAGCGCCGCGAAGCTGATGCAGGAGTACGTCCTGTCCGACGAGGGTCAGATCCTCCAGGCCAAGAAGTACGCGCGACCCATCCGGAGCGACGTGGTCCTGCCGCCCGACATCGAGGCCGCGTTCCCGCCGGCCGACGCCTACGCGGCGGTCAGGCCCATCACGGACTGGGTCCAGGCAGCTGCGGCCATCGCATCGCTTGCCGAGAACTGGACCATCAGCGTCGGCCAGCCATAGCGTCCGACGCGTGATCCGATAGCGTTCGGCGCTCGATCGAACGCCGAGGACAGGCGCCCATAGCGGTCAGGCTCCGATACACGACGGGCTCGGTCCACACCGGGCCCGTCGCCTGCGTCTGGCCGCCGGTCGTTCAGTAGGCCGGGTCGTTGCCTTCCAGGATCTCGACATCGGTGAGCGAGCCCAGCCGCATCTCGACGTCCGGGAGGCGAAGCCGTTGGGGGAGCACCAGTCGCAGCTCCACCTCGTACCGGTTCTTGCCCAGCCGCCGGCTGCCCATGCTGGTGACCACGATGTGCTCGGCGACCAGGCACTCGTAGACGGGTCGCAACGTCTCGAGCCGGGTCATGCCCAGGCGGATGCGCGACTCGCCGCGATGCCCGGGATGGATGCGCTCCAGGATCGCGCGCAACGGCCACAGTGAGAACAGGATGATGGCGGCCGCACCCGTGCCCAGGAGCAGCAGCCCGGACCCGAACGCGAACCCAACCGCGGCCGTGGCCCACAGGCTGCCCGCCGTCGTCAGACCCCTGATCGAGACCCCGTACTTGAGGATCGCACCGCCGCCGATGAAACCGATCCCGGATACGATCTGCGCGGCGACGCGCGAGGGATCGAGCGTCACGTCCGGCTCACCCAGCACGTCGTCGAAGCCATGCATCGAGAGGATCGTGAAGGCCGCCGCCCCCACCGCGACGAGAAGGTGCGTGCGCATGCCCGCTGGGTGGGAGTGGAACTCGCGCTCCCCGCCGATGACCGCGCCGGCGATCGCGGCCAGCACCAGGCGAAGCACCCAGACGAGTTCGTCGGTCGGGGTAGCAGTCATCATATCATATTATGACGTCGTCTTATCAGCCCGCTGCGCCGCTGCGACCAGGGCGGGTACGTCATCGCCCATGAGGCCGTCCACGCCCAGCTCCTGGGCGGCCGCGATGTCCTCGGGTCGCGTCGTCGGCCAGGCCCAGACCGCGATGTCCGCCTCGTGCAGTGCGTCGACCGTCGAAGTCGTCAGCTCCGCGTGATGGATCTGGATGATGGGCGCGCCGATGCGCCGTGCCTGCTCGATGAG
>JBBSOS010000097.1:0-8334 GCA_038259505.1 Candidatus Limnocylindrales bacterium
CGGCGGGGTACCGGCTCCCCCATCTCCATCCCGGCCGCCGATTGCTGGATGTCGGCTGTGGCCCGGGGACCATCACCATCGACCTTGCGGGACGTGTCGCACCCGGCGAGGTCGTGGGCATCGACGCCGAGGCAGGCCCACTGGCGACCGCGGAAGCCGAAGCGATCGCTGCGGACGCCACGAACCTCACGTTCCAGGTCGCGGACGCGATGGCGCTCCCCTTCGACGATGCCTCGTTCGATGTGATCCACGCCCACCAGGTGCTCCAGCACATGTCCGATCCGGTTGGCCTGTTGCGCGAGATGCGCCGCGTGTGCCGGCCGGGCGGCATGATCGCCGTCCGCGACGCGGACTACGCCGCCATGACCTGGCATCCGGCCGACCCAGGCCTGACCGATTGGCTGGCCCTGTACGAGGCGACCGCCCGGGCGAGTGGCGGCGAGCCCGACGCAGGGCGGCGCCTCCTGGCATGGGCCCATGCCGCAGGACTGAGGGACGTCACCACCAGCGCCAGCGCATGGTGCTTCGCGACCGAGGATGACAGGACCTGGTGGGGCGGCCTGTGGTCGGATCGGGCGACCAAGTCCACCTTCGCACAGCAGGCGATCGCCCATGGACTCGCTGACGCGGCCGGACTGGAGCGCATCTCCGCCGCCTGGCGGCTGTGGTCGATGGAGCCGGACGGCTGGTTCGCGATCCTGCACGGCGAGATCATCTGCCGGGTCTGACCGGTCAGCCCAAGCGGGCCATCCAGCGACGCGCCATGCGCCGCACGGACACGTCGATCAGTGGGTCGTCCGCCAGGTCGGCGATGGATCGCCACGCCAGGTCGAGCGATTCGTCACCGACCACGTAGGCTTCGTCGTTCGTCGCCCACACCACTACTCGGACGTCGTAGTGGACGTGTCCCGGCGTGGTGGCACGCTCCGCGATCGCATGCCGGTCGACATCGAAGATTCCCGGTTCGAGTGCCAGGCCATCGAGTCCTGACTCCTCGGTCGCCTCACGAAGCGCCACCCGACCCAGGTCGGCATCCCCGTCCGCGTGCCCGCCTGGCTGGACCCAGATACCGAGCTTGCGATGATGGGTCAGCAGCGTTCGTCGACCGTCGGCGCTCACCAACCAGGCCGATCCCGTCAGGTGGCCGTCGTGCCACTCATCGCGCTCGAGGGCACGCGGACGCCGGTCGAGCAACTCCAGGAACGGGCGGACCAGCGCCGGCGTGCCGCGCTCCCGGCCGAACGTCGCCAGCTGAGCGCGGACGCCACCGACCGTGGCGTCCGTCATCGGCCCGGACGAACCCCTACTTCAGGAGCGACGTGAACGTCAAGACCGGCGCGCCATCTCCGCCACGCAGGACGAGCTTGCCCTTGTCGTTCACCTTCCACTTCGTGACCTGATCCATGGACCCCAGGAAGATCGCCTCCACCGCGGTGCCGAGGTCGTCACACGCCTTCGAAGTCGTCTTCAGGGGGCCGATGTCCATCTTCGAGCCATCGAGGGCATAGCTGCCTGAGAAGGCGTTGCAGCCAGTAAAGCCGCTGATGGTCCCGGACCCGAAGGATGCCTTCGGCGTCTCGTCCTGGACCGGCACGCTGATGACGTCCCCGGCGCCGTCATCGAACCTGGACAGGATCCAGCTGGTGCCGTCCAACAGGTCCGCAGGGGAACCCGATGGTCTTGCAGTTGGCTTGGGTGTCGGCTTGGCCGTGGGCTTGGGGGTCGGCTTGGCCGTGGGCTTGGGGGTCGGCTTGGCCGTGGGCTTCGGCGTTGGCTTGGCCGTGGGCTTCGGCGTTGGCTTGGCCGTGGGCTTGGGGGTCGGCTTGGCCGTGGGCTTCGGCGTTGGCTTGGCCGTGGGCTTGGGGGTCGGCTTGGCCGTGGGCTTCGGCGTTGGCTTGGCCGTGGGCTTCGGTGTCGGCTTGGCCGTGGGCTTCGGCGTTGGCTTCGCTGTGGGCTTGGCGGTCGGGCTCGGCGTCGGCTGTGGCCCCTTCGAGACCGTGTAGTCCACCGCGGTGCCACGCTTCACGACGACGCCTGCCTTGGGGTCGGTCGCGATGACGATGCCCTTCTTGGCCTTGTCATACGTACTGCTCTTGCTACCGGCCTTGACGCCAGCGCTTCCGAACGCGACCAGCGCGTCCTGCTCTGTGTCCCCGACCACGTCCGGCACGGCCACCGTGCCCGGGGTTGGCTTGGGCGTCGGCTTGGCGGTGGGCCTGGGACTCGGACTGGCCGTGGGCTCGGGCGTCGGGGTGGCAGTGGCCTCGGGGCTGGGGCTCGGGACGGGGATGACGGTCGCCGCGACGAGGGTCATCAGGCTCGAGCCGTCCCTCCCGAACAGGGAGAGCTCGCCGTCCTCGACCGTCCAGGCTGCGGCAGCGGTCAGCGCCGCGAGGTAGGCGGTCTCCTGGGACGTCAACTCGGCTGTCGAGCATGCGACGCGCGTGGTGGCGATGGGGCCGATGCCGATAGCCGGACCCGCGACCCAGAGGTGACCGAACATGGCGTTGCAGCCCGTCGATCCGGTGACCGAATCGCCGGACAGGATGTCGAGGGTCGGTGCGGAGCCGTCCACCGGCGGCCGCAGCGAGCCGTCGGGCCCCGCGATGGCGGTCGCGATCCACGTGCCAACGAATGCTGGAGGCCCGGCAGGGATCAACTCCACGGCGGGAGCATCCGGTGCCGATGACAGGACCAGCCTGACCCCGTCCCAGCTCCACGACCGGACGGAGTCGAGCGCCGCCAGGTACCCGTCGGACTGCGCTTGGACGTCCGGGTGCGGGCATGTGATCAACGGGGCCGCGATGGGACCGAATGAGAGTGCATCCGCGTCCACCGCATAGGTCGTGGCGAATCGGCTGCAGCCGGCGTAGCCGTCGGCCGTGCCGTCCGGCATCAATGCCAGGGTCAGCGTCGTCCCGGGCACCAACGCTGCGGTCGAACCGTCGGGTGCCCGGAACCCGGAGACGACCCAGTCTCCTTCCACCGCACGCTCGGGCTCGGCGACATAGGTCAGGGCCACCGTGCCGGTACCGTCGACCAGCAGCAGACGGCCGTCGAGGATGACGAAGCTGCCGACGGTCGAGAGCTTGGCGAGGTAGGCGGTCTCATAGGCAGCGGCTGCAGCGTCGCAGGTTCGCGGCGGGAAGGTCACGCCGGGCAGGCCAAAGGCGATGGCGCTCCCGGTGAGGGTGTAGGGCAGGAGATAGTCGTTGCAGGAGCTGGTGCCCATCGCCATGCCGTCACGGAGCAGCAGGGTCACGCGGTACGGGTTGCCGAGCAGGGGCTCCGCAAGCGTCCAGGGGGTCCCCTCAAGGCTCACCGGGGCTGTCGACGCGGCTGGTCCCGTGGACGCGTCCGGGAGCGGCGATGGGCCCGGCGCCTGGGACTGGGCCAGCGCGGAACCGGCGAGCACGACCGAGAGGACGACCGCCAGCAACAGGGTGAGTCGGGCGCGCAGGCGCGCCGCGCGTGGCCGCGACCCCCATTCGTCAAGGCGGATGGTGCCGGACACGAGCGACATGGGGGGGTCTCTCCAGGGGTGCGGGAGCTCAGGATACTGGCGCCGTCAGTGCGGCGCTGCACAGACTACCGCGCCGGCGGCCTCATGGCGCCGGCGGTGTCACGGCGTCGGTGTGCCTCGGGGAGCCCGCCCCCAGCTCAGGTGGCGCGACGGAGCAGGCGCAATCGGCCACGGCCGCGCTCGGGCGTCTGCTGGACCGCGAGAGCCGCAGCGCGGCTTCGACGCCACGGGTCGTGGGCATAGGTGACGTGGAGGTCGCTCCCGCGCCACATCTCACCGACCGGGTACCAATCGTGGGCCGCCGCCTCGCGGGCGTCCTCCTCGAACCGTTCGCGGATCTGCGACGGGTAGAGGCCTTCGTACACCTGCGTCCGGGGCGGGAACATGGCGGCAGGATGCTGGCTCCAGCCCAGGTCGCACTAGGACCCCAATGGGCTATCCCCGCCGGACCACTCGCCCATTCCGCGCTCCCTGGGCCGGTCGCGGTAGCCTGCACCCGCACGCAACGCCCGGGCCTGGGCGGCGGCGCGATAGGGCGAGGGACTTCGATGCTGGTGGCGATGACGGTCGCGGCGACCGAGGAAGAGATCGAGGACGTCACGTCGCAGATCGCAGCCGAGGGACTGACCGCCCACGTGAGCCGGGGCATGGAGCGCGTCGTCATCGGGGTCGTTGGCGACATCGGTGGCCGGAAGGAGCGGGTCATGGGTCGCCTGTCGGCCCTGCCTGGCGTGGACACGGTCACCCCCATCAGCCGGCCCTTCAAGCTCGCCTCCCGGGAGTTCCACCCCGACGACACCATCGTGCGAGTAGGGGGGATCGCCATCGGGGATGGCAGCCTCAGCCTCATGGCCGGCCCCTGTTCGGTCGAGGATCGCGCGCAACTGTTCGAGACGGCGGATGCGGTGCGAGAGGCGGGCGGGACCGTGCTCCGTGGCGGCGCATTCAAGCCGCGGACCAGCCCGTACTCGTTCCAGGGCCTGGGCGTGGAAGGCCTCGGGTACCTGGCCGAGGCGCGCGACCGAACGGGCCTGCCGGTCATCACCGAGGTCATGGAACCGTCCGATGTGGCCGTGGTCGCGGAGCACGCCGACATCCTGCAGGTCGGCACCCGGAACATGCAGAACTTCCCGCTGCTGACCGCCGTTGGCCGGGCTGGTCGCCCCGTGATGCTCAAGCGCGGCCTTGCCGCCACCATCGAGGAGTGGCTGATGTCCGCGGAATACATCCTGTCCTCAGGGAATCCCGATGTGATCCTGTGCGAGCGGGGCATCCGGACATTTGACACGTACACTCGGAACACGCTCGACCTGACCGCCGTGCCCCTCCTCCATCACCTGACGCACCTGCCCGTGATCGTCGACCCGTCCCATGCCACCGGCAAGCGCTGGCTGGTCCGGCCGATGGCGCTCGCTGGTGTCGCGGCCGGCGCCGACGGCATCATGATCGAGGTCCACCCCCGGCCCGACGAGGCCTGGTCCGATGGCGAGCAGTCGCTGACGCTGGACCAGTTCCGGGTCCTGGCGCCCATGCTGCGCACCATCCACGAGGAAGTGCGAGGACTGGCCCGGGATCCGCTCGCGCTGCGATCGCAGGGACGGTAGCGCCCGCTCGTTTCAGCGCAGCGAGCCGGTGACGACCGCTTCTGCGTTCGGGTGCTCCTTCGGGTGCTCCGGTGCCGGCGTCCGATGGGCGCGCATGGCCTCGACCGCGATGAGCCACATGAGGGTCGCCTCGACTCCCTGACCGGGCAGCAGTCCAGCCGCGCCGATACCGTCGTGGCAGGCGCCCGATCCGAAGTCGGCGACTGGCGCCAGGACGTCATTGGCACCCAGGTACCACGCGTACGCCGCCTCCATGCCGACCCGGAATCGCGGTGTTCCCGTCGAGCGCCACGCGGCATCCGCGGCGAGCAGCAGCGTCGTCGCCTCGACGGGCCGCTGGTCCGTCGTGGCACGGCTGCCGCCACGTGTCCAGCCACCGACATCCCCGATGAGGCTCAGGTGCCCGTCATCCGATGTCTGGACCGTCAGCAGCCACTCCACCGCGCGCAGGCCCATGCGCAGCATCCGGGGATAGCCGAGCCGCGTGCCACCCACGATCAGGGCATGCGCGGGCAACCCGTTGCGGCCACTCAACACAGGTTCCGGCCAGGGCCAGTCGAACGTGACGTCGCGTACCTCGAACGACTGCCGCAGGGCATTGCCGACCGCTTGGTAGACACGCGCGGTCTCACCGTCGAGCCCGCCGCGCTCCGCAGCGTCGCACGCGAGCAGCAACGATGCGCGGGCACGGAGCCCCGACACACCGCTCGCCGTCGGCAGCGCACGCTCGAACAGGCCACGCGCGATGTCGCGCATCGCATCGTCAGGACAGTCGGCGATGACCAGCCCGAGCGCGTGCATGGCGTACCCGTTCGTATCGTCCGAGCCGGGGGCATCGAGCCACCCCCCATCGGCGGCACGGAACCCCCGGAATCGGCCCGCGTCGTCGTCGTACGCGTCGCCGAGGAACTGGAGGCCACGCGCCACGCTCGAGCGGGTCGCCTCCCAGCCGAGTGCGGCCCCGTGCAGCAGGTCGATCCGAAGACCGAGACTCGTCTCGTCGGTCCGGTAGCCGTGGGGCGCATCGGATGCGCTGCCAGGCGCAGTCGACCGGTGACCCGGAGCGCTGGCCCGGTAGCCGACCTCGTCCGTGAACGACTCGAGACGTTCCCGATCGGGAGCACCGACCGGCATCGATTCAGGCATGCGCCACCTCAGGCATGCGCCACGTCACGCATGCGCCACGTCACGCATGCGCCACCGCGACGCGGGAGTCGCTGGGCTGTGTCGCCTCGGCCACCGCATCCGCGAACCGTTCCGCGTAGCTGGTACCGACCTGCGACCAGGTCATGCTCCGGCCGAGCGCATACGCGGCCCGCGCCATGCGCTCACGCCCTGCGTCATCGGCGAGCATGTCGATGACGGCCGTCGCGAGCGCGGCGGGCTGGCCATCGGGCACGATGACGCCACGGCCATCGGCGAGCATCTCCGAAGCGTACGCCGAGGGTGTCGAGATGACCGGTCGCCCGGCCGCCATGGCATACGGCATGGTGCCCGACGCGATGCGATCGGAGACGGGATTGGGGGTCACGAGCACGTCGGCCGCTTCCAGCCAGCGACCGAGCTCCAGGCGACCCACGAACTTGTCCACGAACTGGACGTGATCGGCGAGCTTCAGCTTGCGAACCTGGCTGGCGAGCCCAGTGCGATATGCCTCCCCCTCACGACGGATCAGCTCCGGGTGCGTCGCGCCCAGGATCACGTAGCGGGTCCGTGGTTCTGCCCGGATGATCGCTGGCAACGCGTCCAGCATCAACTCGTAGCCCTTGGTGGGCCCCAGCAGGCCGAAGCTCAGAAGCACCACCCGATCTGCCGCGCCGACGGCCGGCTTCACCGATGCCGCGTCCACGAATGGCAGGTCGGGGACACCCCTGGGGATGATGTGCACCCGCGCCGGGTCGGCGCGATAGACGCCCGTGACGACGTCGGACGCGGCGCGGGACATAACGACGATCGACTGCGAGTGACGGATGAGGGCCTGCATCACGTCCAGTTGTGCGCGGGTCGGCGTGCGCAGCACGGTGTGCAGCGTGGTCACGACCGGCAGGTCCAACTCCTCGACGAAGTCCAGGACGTGCGAGTCCTCATCGCCACCCCAGATCCGGTAGTCGTGCTGGATCGAGACGACATCGACACCGCAGCGACCCACCCAGCGAGCAGCTTCCACGTGGTCTGAACGCTCGTCGCGCCGGATGACCCGATGGACCTCGGGCGGATCCTTCTCGACCTGATCGGGTGGCCGCAGTGCCACGATCTCGCAGCGGCCGACGGCGCGCACGAGATCGGTCGTGAAGGCCGCGACACCGCAATGCTGTGGGTTATAGGTCGAGACGATCGCTGTCCGAAGCAATCCACGCTCCTGTCTGCCGCGCCGGCGCGGCGTCAGGGCTCGCTATCGATACGGGTTCGAGACCCGTCATCGTCGGAAGACCCTGCGCTGGTGCAGCCAGGACCCGGAGGCATCGCTGCCGCACGGGATCCGACACGGGCGACATCTGTCTCCGCCCATGGACCTCGGATCCGAGACCGTGCGAGTCATCAACGGTGCGCCCGGGAGTCCGATCTGTCAAACGGTGTGCCGCGGTCGTGCACCGCGACCGGCGTATCGGCGGGCTGCCTTGGCGTCGGGTTCGCGCACCGTTGGAGCCGGGTTCGCGCTCCGTTGGCGCCGGCTTCGCGCGATCCGCCTGGCGCACGCACGGTTCGCGCACCGTTTGGCGCCGGGTTCGCGCGCCAAGGGGAACCCTATTCGCGCGATCTGCCTGGAGCACGCACGAGAGTCGGTCCGCCCGCCTGGCTACCCGATGGCCGGGTGATCGGACCGTGGAGGGCCGGATGCGAGCCCGAGTGGCCTGACTCGCGAGCGCGACCCGCGTGGCGTGGCTGATCGGCCCGTGGTCGTTGGTGGAGCCATGGCCTGCGGTGGAACCGTGGCCCGTCCCTCGCATGGCACCCGCTTCCCATCTGGTGGAGTATCGACCAGGCAGACGCTCATCCAGGGTCGGGATGCACCCCTCCATGGTCCAACCTCCCATCCCGTGGGAGGAGACGAGATGCCATCGAGATGGGACATCACGGCTCCGAAGACGCGCTGGCGGCCGCCCGGTGGCCACTCCCTGGCCGATACTCCCATCCGGTGGGACGGCCAGGGCCGGGCCGGCCAAAGAGGTAGGTCCTGCCCGGTCTCCGGGTGATCGGGCCGCGGAG
>JBBSOS010000098.1:0-8305 GCA_038259505.1 Candidatus Limnocylindrales bacterium
CCAGGAACAAGCCGGGACAGGAATGGCGGCTCAGCACCTGCGGCACCGGCGTCTGCCGTACGCTCGGCACGAGGATGGAGACGAGCAACGCTTTGGGCTCAGGACCCGGACCGTGACCGGATCCCTGGCCACATCGCCGATCCGGTCCTTCGTGGGATCTTCGCACCGTGTCCGGATATCCTCGGTCGAATGGACCACGCCCGTACCACCAGCACGCCGCTTGCTTCGTTCCCGGCGCAGCTGGCGATCGTGGCGGGCGGTGGTCTCGCGGTCGGCGTGCTCACCTCGTTGGCGCAGGGGCTGCTGCCAGACACGATCGGGTCCGTCGCGAACTCGGCGGGTGCGTGGAGCCTCGCCGCGTTCCTGCTGTGTCTGTCGTGCCGCACACCTTGGCGGGGCGCCATGCTTGGTGCCCTCGCGCTGGCGGCGATGGTCATCGGCTACGGACTCGCGGCAAACGTCCGCGGCATCCCCACCGGTCGTTCTCTGTGGCTGCTCTGGGGCGTGGCCGCCGTCATCGTCGGACCTGTCCTGGGAGTCGGGGCGACCTGGGTCCGAGCCGGGGATGGGCGCCAGGCTGCGGCGGGCGTTGCTGCCATCGCTGGGATCCTGGCGGGCGAGGGCGCCTACGGCCTGACCCGCATCGCCGATACGACTTCGCCGGTGTACTGGACACTTCAGGCGGTCGTCGGTGTCGCCATCGTGGTCTTCGTGGCACGAATGCGCGCCCTGACGAGGCGCGACATCGCCACCTGCCTCATCCTGACGGTCATCGTCGCGGTCGCATTCGTCGTCGTGTACGGATCGGGCCTCGGTTCGCAGGCCGCCTGACCATCGGCCTGCAGTTCCTGATCTGCGTGGTCAGTGATCGGGCGGTCTGGTAGCGGTCGGCGCGCGACCCCGCCCCACAATGTCGTGATAGCCGACAAGCCGAGCCAGTCGGCGCGCTCATGTCCCTTCCCATGACTTCCGGACCATGGTCGCTTCGGATACGCACCGAGATGCTCCACGTGTCATGCGCTTTTTCAACAACAGGCAGCTCGCGGCACGTTTGGCCTGCCTCGCCATGGTTGCGCCCCTGCTGGCCATCGTCAGCGGTTGTTCCGCCACCGTTGATGCCCGCGGTCAGGCACGTGCGATGTGCGAACAGAGCTTTGGTGCCATCGCATCCTCGGACAGCGCGATCGCGCTGGATGCCACATTTCGCCAGTGCGCGAGCTTCGATGACTGGCTGTACGTCGCCTTCGAGCACCCAGACCTGCTCGCTGGTCAGGCTCCCGTGACGTTCCTGAGGGACCGTTGTGCGGACTCCACTGCCAACCTGGACCAGTACGCCGTGTGTGGGACCCTGCGGGCGCGACTCGCTACCCCATCCCCGAGTCCCAAACCGACGCGACGCGCGACCCCGCGCCCGACCCGACGACCGTCAACCGCGCTGCGCCCCGCCGTTGCTCCAGCCGCTCGCCCACGCTCCAAGGTTGCCAAAGCAGTGACGTGCACACCTGGCTACTCACCCTGCATTCCGCTATTGGGCACCGATGTCGACTGCGGCGGTGGCGGCGGCGACGGACCCCGAATGACGAGACCGGGCACTGTCTACAGGGTCACCGGCCCGGACCGATACCGCTTGGACGCGGACGGTGACGGGTTGGGGTGCGAGCGGGGTAGGTAGCGTACCGGCGATCGTGCGAACCTCCGGTGGGACGGGTCGCGTCGTCGCCGGTCGTGCGAATCTTGCCACCACACGTGATACGGGACGGGCTCCTATACGGGCGTGCACGCCCGTACACACGCGAGTGCACGCCTGGCGAGCAGCCTCGACGTCGATGGTCCACAATGCCCGCCCGGCGCGAGCGCTGGCCATCGACTCACACTGAGCCCTCCTGGACCAGCCGGGGGGGCTCCACCCGTGTGCGCGGCGCGTCCGGAGCTCCTGCGCAGCGACTACCGCCGACCGGGAGCACGGATGGACCGGTGTGCGACCATTGCAGGCGAGCCACGTGGAAGCGTATCGCGGACGGCTCGGGCGGTCGGGCATCGCGCGGCCAACCATCACGAACGCGCAGGAGGTGCCCGATGGCCCAGATCCGAACCGCCGACGCACACTGGGAGGGCGAACTCGCCACCGGCAATGGCACCGTCAGCGCCGGCTCGAGCGGCACGTTCGGGCCGCTCGACATGACCTGGAAGGCACGTGCGGAAGCATCCGATACGGGACTCACGAGCCCCGAGGAGTTGCTGGCCGCGGCCTGGGCGTCGTGCTTCGCGATGACGTCGTCCAATGAGCTGGCCAAGGCGGGGGTCCCCGTGACCAGCAACGACGTGACCGTCGCGGTCACCGCGGACAAGCTGGATGCGGGTTTCACGGTGATCTCGGCCGTGCTGACGCTCCGCGCCACCGTCCCGGGCGTCGACGAGGCGACCTTCCATACGGCCGTCGGCAAGGCCAAGGATGGCTGCCCCATCTCCAAAGCACTCAAGGGCAACGTGACGGTCACGCTCGACGCGACGCTCGTCAGCTGACGCGGCTGGGCTGACCAGGATCATGGCCGTAGCGACGGTGACCGAGTATCAACAGCTCATCGGCGGCGAGTGGGTGTCCTCGGCCGGCGGTCAGGTGGCCGAGGTCCGCAGCCCCGCCACCGGCAGCATCGTCGGCACGGTCGCCAAGGGCACCGCGGAGGATGTCGACCGGGCCGTCCGAGCGGCGCGCGAGGCGTTCGCGGACGGCCGATGGCGGGGGCTCTGGATCCCGGAACGGGTCGCCATCCTGAACCGGCTCGCCGACCTCATCGAGGCGGACATGGAGCACCTGGTGGCGCTGGAGGTCGCCCAGACCGGCACCGCGGTCAAGTTCCGGCGCGACAACGACATGCCCTTTGCACCCGACAACCTCAGGTTCTTCGCGACCGCGATCCGTCACCTCGAGGGCAAGTCGGCAGGGGAGTACAGCACCGACCACACGAGCATGGTCCGCCGTGAACCCATCGGTGTATGTGGCCAGATCACGCCCTGGAACTATCCGTTCATGATGGCCATCTGGAAGATCGGGCCGGCACTCGCGGCCGGCAACTCGGTCGTGCTCAAGCCGGCCAGCGCGACACCGCTCACGACCCTCCGCCTCGGGCAGTTGGCGCTCGACGCCGGGTTGCCACCGGGCGTCCTGAACATCGTCACGGGACCCGGCGAGGTCGTGGGCACGGCCATCGCGGCACACCCGGACATCGACCTGGTCTCGCTCACGGGCGATACGGCCACGGGTCGGCAGATCGCGGCACAGGCCGCGGGCAACCTCAAGCGACTGCACCTGGAGCTGGGCGGCAAGGCACCCTTCATCGTGTTCGCCGACGCGGACCTCGACGCCGCCGCGCGGGGGGCCGTCGCGGGCGGCTTCATCAACGCTGGCCAGGACTGCACGGCGGCCACCCGGATCTATGTCCAGGAGTCGGTCTACGAGCGGTTCCTGGATGTCCTCAGGGGGTACGCCGACAGCGTCCGGGTCGGAGACCCTGGGGACCTCGCGACCGACATGGGCACGCTCATCAACGAGGCCCAGGTGCTCCGCGTCGATGGCTTCGTGCAACGCGCGAAGGCGGCCGGTGCGAGGGTCATCAGTGGTGGTGCCCGTGCCGTCGTGCCGGGCCTCGAGGATGGTGCCTTCTACCAGCCAACGATCCTCGCGGACATCCCGCAGGACGCCGAGTGCGTGCAGCACGAGATCTTCGGGCCGGTGCTGACGGTGCTGCCCTTCGCGACCGAGGCAGAGGCCCTGGCCAAGGCCAATGACACGAAGTACGGCCTCGCGAGTTCGGTCTGGACGCGGGACGTGTTCACGTCGATGCGCGCGGCACGGGCCCTGAACTTCGGCGCGGTGTGGGTCAACGACCACCTGCCGATCGCGAGCGAGATGCCCCACGGCGGATTCCGGCAGTCGGGCTACGGCAAGGACATGTCGGCGTACTCCTTCGATGAGTACACCCAGGTCAAGCACGTCATGGTGGAACTCACGGGCGAGGCCGAGAAGGCCTGGCACTACCAGATCTTCGGGGATGCGCCGGCCGACTGAGGGCGGCTCGTCCGCGTATCATCGAGGTCGTCAGCACCGACGCGACCGTCGTCGCCGCGCTCCGGAGGAACCTGCCACCCGTGCCACCCATCGAACAGCTTCAGCGAGTGCCCCAGCTCCTGCTCCAGCGACTCGAGCGCCAGGGCGTGTTCACGACGGGCCTGTTGCTGGAGGTCTCCGAGACCCGGACGCGTCGCCAGACGCTCGCGGACCAGATCGGGGTGACCACGAACGATGTCAACGACTGGCGCGACGAGGCCCTGCTGCTCAACCTCGCCAGCTTTGGTACGGACGAACAGCGGATGTTCACCCAGGCAGGCATCGTGGGTCTTCGTGGGCTGCTCGACCTCGAGCGGGACGAGCTTGGTGCGCGGCTCGATCGATCAGCGCGCACGTTGGGTCTGCCACCACCTGCTGGGATCACGGTGGATGGCTGGTACCTGCAGGCGCGGACGCTGGAGGAGGAGTAGGGCGCGGGGCGCGCCCGATCGGGTCCCATGGACGCCGCGGCCGACCCGTCGAGCCTCGCGCTACCCCGTCGTCGTGCCGGGATCCTGCGCGACGGCCTGACGGTCGGTGGCATGATGGTCATCATCCTGGCGATGGCCCTGCTCCCGCTGCTCAGCTTCTGGGTGATGCATGCCGCCCTCGACACCGCCGATGCCGCCGCCTGGCTGGGCACCGACCGGGCCACCGCGCATGCCCTGTCCGACCGGACCGTGAATGAGATGCTCTTCGGGCCGGGCACGTTCGCCTTCAGTGGTCCCGACGGCCGGCCCTTCTACGACGCGGCCGAGATCGATCATCTCCACGACGCACGGACGTTGCTGTGGCTCCTGTTCGGCACGGCCGCGCTCGCCGCACTCGCATTGACGGTGGCCCTGGTCCGGAGCGCCGACCCCGTGCCCATCGTGCGGGCGATCGGACTCGGCGGCGCCCTGACGACGGCGGGCACGATCGTGATCGGGATCATCGGCCTCGTGGCGTTCGAGCCGCTCTTCGAGTCGTTCCACCGCATCTTCTTCCCGGCTGGCAACTGGGCATTCGACCCGACCACCGAGCGGCTCGTCCAGTTGTACCCGTTCGCGTTCTGGCAGGTCATCGCGGCGGCGCTCGGCGTCGTGGCGGCGGCCATCGGCATCGGCGTCTGGGCGGTGGCGCGCTTCGTGGTCGGGCCGACGAGCGCGGAGCCAGCATGATCCGCGGTCGCCCGTTCGGCCTCGAGGTCCGCGTCGGCCTCGGCTGGGTGCTGAGCTACCTGCTCATCGCGGCCACGCTCATGCTCTGGTTCGGGTTGCCGGACGTGACCCAAGTGCATCCCGCGGTCCGCTTCGTCGCCGTGATCGCCGTCCCTGCACTGCTGCTGCCGACGGTCGTCGCACATGAGCTGGCCCACGCGCTGACTGCCCGCCGGCGTGGCGCGGCCGTCGAGACCGTTGATCTCCGGCTCGTCGGGGTGCCGGTCCACGGCGACATGTCCGGTCGGGACCCAGTGACCGAGGCCCTGGTCGCCATCGCCGGACCGGCGGTGAGTGGATCGGTGGGCATGGCCGCCCTGGTGCTTGCTGCGCTTGCCGAGCGCGTCGGCAGCGACGAGGCAGCGCTCGCGGCGTGGGTCTGCACCTGTATCGCGGCGGGCAATCTGCTGCTCGCGGCGATCAGCATGTATCCGGGAGCACCCATGGACGGTGGCCAACTCGTCCATGCCATCGCGCGTCGGACCACTCGCGACGCCGCGACGGCTTCGAGGCGGGCCGGGGCCGTCGGCATCGCCGCTGGCTGGGCGGTGATGTTCCTGGGTCTCGCCATCGCCGTCACCGTCGATTCAACGGCAGGCCTGTGGCTGACGCTGATGGGCTGGTTCCTGGGCCGCGCCTCGCGCCTCGCCCGGGGGCAGGAGCAGCTCATCCGGATCACGGCCGGGCTCCATGTCCGGGATGCCATCGCAGACGACATCGGTGCGGTCTCGCCGTTCCTGACCCTCGATACCCTGCTCGCCCAGCATCAGCTCGCGGGCGGAGGTCCCGATGTGTATCCAGTCGGTGCTCACGACGCACCGGTCGGGGTCATCGATATCCGGAGCCTGCGGGGCATCCCGGCCAGCCAACGCAAGGAGTTGCGGGTCGCCGACCGGATGCGTCCGCTCGAAAGCCTCCGGTCCGTGCGCGAGGACCAGGAGTTGTGGGATGCCGTCGCGCTCCTGGAGCAGGGGCGACAGGGCGCGGTGCGGGTCGTGGCGACCTTCGATCCGGGACAGTTGCTCGGCCTGGTCACGCGTGCCTCGGTGACCCGCCTGCTGCGAAGTCGACGCCGGCCGATGCCCGACGACACGCTGCCATGAGCGACCCGGATCTGTTGCTGCCGCTCGACGCCGCGCTCGGGCGGATGCTCCACGACGTGGCGGCACTTCCTCCGGTGGTCGTGGCGGCAGGGGAGTCGCTCGGCTGTGTCCTTGCCGCCGATGTCGTCGCCAGCCACACGATGCCACCATGGGATGACTCGGCGATGGACGGCTATGCCGTCCGGAGCATCGACGTGGCATCAGCGTCCAGGCACCGACCCGTGACCTTGCGTGTTGTCGGCGAGGTGGCCGCGGGCCACGCCGCGACGGAGGCGGTCGGACCCGGGAGTGCCATGCGGATCCTGACGGGGGCGATGCTGCCCGCCGGTGCCGACGCCGTCGTCCGGGTCGAAGACACCGACGCGCCAGCGGGCGTCACGGTACTGCCCACGAACGTCTCCATCCGGGTGGCCGTGCCTCCGGGCACCTCGATCCGACGCGCCGGCAGTGACGTCGTCGCGGGTGACATCGTGCTGCCGGCGGGCCGGCTCATGGCGGCTCACCGGATCGGCGCACTGGTCGCGGCCGGCCATGCGACTGCCAGCGTGGTGCGGCGACCCAGGGTCGCCATCCTGGCCACGGGCGACGAGCTCGTCCCGGCCGGGGAACCGCTCCTGAGTGCCCAGATCCCGGACAGCAGCTCGGCCACCCTCGCCGCCCAGGTGCGCGACGCCGGCGGTGTCCCGATCCCGCTGGGTATCGCGCGGGACGACCGCGCCGACATCATCGCTCGCCTGCGCGATGGCATCGCGCGGGCAGACATCGTGGTCGCCAGCGGCGGCGTCTCCGTGGGCGCACACGATGAGGTTCGGCTGGCGTTCGAAGCCATCGGCCGCATCGACCTGTGGCGGGTCGCCATCCAGCCGGGCAAGCCGCTCGCCTTCGGGCGCGCGGCCGCGGCGGGCGCCGCGGACGCATCCGACCGTGCGGACGCCCGGGACACCGTCGGGCGTGCGGACGACACGGAGGCCCTTGGCCGTCCGGTACTGTTGTTCGGGTTGCCCGGCAACCCGGTGAGCAGCTTCGTGACCTTCGAGTTGTTCGTGCGACCCGTGATGCGTCGGATGGCGGGTCACGCCGACCTCATGGGACGTACCATCGTCCGGGCGCGACTGGCAGACGGTGCCGGGACGGACGTCGGACGGCAGACGTACCTGCGGGTCAGCCTGTCGCGGGATCGACAGGGGTCGTTCACCGCGCGACTGGCCGGCGGCCAGGGCTCGCACATGCTGTCGGGCCTCGCTGCTGCCGACGGACTGGCCGTCGTGCCGGTGGGTGTCGGCGATGTGGATGCAGGCGCGGAGGTGGACGTGATCAGCTTTGGATGGGATCCCGGCATGGGGGACGGCAGGTGACGGGTGAGTCGCATTCGTTCGAGCCAACGACCCGCAAGGATCGGCGACGGCTGACCCACGTGGATCGCCGGGGCCGACCGCGTATGGTGGACGTGAGCGCCAAGCCTGCCACGCCGCGTCGGGCCGTCGCCGAGGCGCGGGTGCTGATGGCCCAGGAGACGCTCAGCCTCATCATCGACGGGGCGGGGCCGAAGGGTGACGTGATGACGGTGGCCGAGCTGGCCGGCGTCATGGGCGCCAAGCGCACCGCCGACCTGATCCCCCTGTGCCACCCCATCGCGCTCACCGACCTGGGTGTCGAGATCACGCCGGACCGTGCCGAGAGCTCGTTGCGGATCCGCACCACCGCCGCGACCGTCGGGCCGACCGGCGTGGAGATGGAGGCCCTGACGGCCGCGACCGTGGCTGCACTCACCGTGTACGACATGATCAAGGGCGTGGACCGGTTCGCGGAGATCACCTCCGTGCGACTGCTTGAGAAGTCAGGCGGGAAGTCCGGGGACTGGCGCCGACCGCTCGAAGCGCCCCCCGAAGCGACCCGCC
>JBBSOS010000099.1:0-8289 GCA_038259505.1 Candidatus Limnocylindrales bacterium
GCAGAAGTCGTTCCAGGATGCCTTCACCGCCGAGGTCCAGAACAAGACATTCAGTGCCGATGCGGTGGTCGCTGCCACCACCTCGGCCATCCAGAGCGCGCTCGCCAAGTGACGGCCATCCGTCGATGACTGACGCAGCACCGGGGTCGGCAGTCGGTCGGCCCCGGTGCCTTTCGCATCCCATCGACCCGCGCTAGCCGTGGCCCGCGCGACGGGCGAGAGTCCGCGTTCCTCGCGTCGCTCCGAGGCGACCGCGGGATATCTGTTCATCGCCGTCCCCATGGCGTTGTTCCTGGTGCTCAACATCGGGTCGATCTTCTATGCCCTGTACATCAGCGTCTGGAAGTGGAATATCCGGAGCGGACCGGTCAGCTTCCTGGGCCTCGACAACTACAGCGCAGCCCTCGCCGACCCGGTGTTCCAGACGGCTGTCAGGAACAGCGTCTACTACGCCCTGGTGTGGGTGCCCGTGACCATGGTGCTGGGTCTCTCCCTGGCGCTCATCGTGAACCAGAAGCTCCGCGGACAGACGTTCTTTCGGGCGGCCTACTACTTCCCGGCCATCGCGAGTTCAGCCGCCATCACCATGCTCTGGATCTTCATCATGGCCCCGGACGGGCTGTTCAATGATGTCCGCGCCGCGCTCGGCCTCAACCCATTGTTCGAGCTGTTCGGCATCTCGCCACACCAGAACTGGATCGGCGATCAGGCCACGGCGATGAACACCGTCGTGGTGCTCAACGCCTGGACCACCTCGGGCACCTTCATGCTGTTCTACCTGGCCTCGTTGCAATCCATCAGCGGCACCGTCTACGAGGCGGCCGCGATCGATGGCGCGAGCTGGTGGCAGGCCTTCTGGCGGATCACGATGCCCTTGCTGCGGCCGGGCCATTTCTTCGTGGCGACGGTGGCGGTCATCGGCGCGCTGCAGCTGTTCGACCAGGCGATCATCGGCGGCGGGGTCAACGGCGATCCCAACAACGCGCTGATGACGATGGTCCTGTACCTCTACAACGCGGCCTTCCGGCAGTTCGACTTCAGCTACGCGGCGGCCATCGGGATCATCCTGTTCGTGCTCATCATGAGCGCCACACTCATACAGCGGCGCCTGTTCGGCGCGGCACCATCGTGGTGAGCCCGTGTCGCTGATGCCCGCCGTCCAGGCACCGGTCCCCGGGACCACCCCGATCTCGACCAGCAGGGTGGCCCGTCCGGGTCAGTCGCGATGGCGCCGACGCATCGCATACGTGCTCCTCATCGGGTACGCGATCCTGATGTTCGTGCCGTTCGGATGGTCGGTCGTGACGTCGTTCAAGACCCTGCCCGATTCGGTGCAGATGACGTTCATCCCGCACCCGTTCACGCTCCAGGCGTGGCAATACGCGTGGACGCAGATGCAGCCCCCGCTGCCAGTGCTGTTCATGAACAGCACCCTGCTGGCGATCGTCATCACCGGCGCCAACGTCGTGCTCGGCAGCATCGCTGGATACTCGTTCGCCCGCCTGCGGTTCCCTGGACGCGAGTTGCTCTTCCTGGTCGTGCTGGCGACATTGATGATCCCCGACCAGCTTCGCCTGGTGCCCGTCTACCTGCTCATGAACGGCGCCGGCCTCACCCGCGGCCTGGGACAATATGTTGCGGTCGTGATCGTCCTGGCGGTCTCGGGCACGAGCATCTTCCTGATGCGCCAGTTCTTCCTGTCCATGCCCAAAGAGCTCGAGGAGGCAGCCCGCATCGATGGCGCCGGCTTCTTCACCACATTCACCAAGGTGATGCTGCCGCTGGCGGGCCCGGCCGTCGCGGCCGTGACCATCCTGTCGTTCCAGGGCACATGGAATGGGTTCTTCTGGCCCGTGGTCTTCCTGAGCCGGCCCGAGCACTACACCTTGCCCATCGGCCTGTACTTCTTCCGGACCGCCGGTGGCTTCTCGAACGATTGGCCGCCGCTCATGGCGGTGGTGGTCATGGCCACGATCCCGATCGCGATCCTGTACCTGTTCTTCCAGCGCTACTTCGTCGAGGGCATCGCGGCGAGCGGGGTCAAGGCGTGACGATCGCGGCAGGCGTCCAGGTCGTCCCACCGGCACCGCGGCTCTCGCGCGCGATCCGGGAATCCGCGTCGGATCTCCTGGCCAACTCATGGCGCCTCGTGCTTCCCAATGTGGTCTGGGCGATGGGCCTGGCGGCGCTTGTGGCGGCCATCGGGATCTCCCCGGCAGGGTTCCTGCTGGCACCGCTCCTCGCGCTGCCGACGGTGGGCATCTACCGGGTGGCGGCGCTCATCGCGCGGGATGAGCCCGTGTCCATGGCGGACGGATTCCGCTGGCGGCGGTTCGGGCTCTCCGCGATCGCGCTGGGCGCGCTGCTGCTGGGCTGTGTCGCAGTGTTCACGACCAACCTCGCCACTGGTGTCCAGGACGGTGGCGTGGTGGGCTGGTCACTGGCGACCTTCGCCGGATGGGGTCTCGTGGCGACAGCGATCGTCGCGTCCGTGGTGTGGCCACTCCTCGTGGACCCATGGCGCTCATCGCTCGGTCTCCGGGGCACATTGCGCCTGGCGTCGCTTCTGGCGATCGCCTTCCCGCTCCGGTTCGGCATCCTGGCCGTGTGCCTGGTGATGCTCGTCATCCTGAGCACGTTCGCGGTGGTGGTGCTGCTCTCGATGGCCATCGGCATCGCGGCCCTCATCGCGTCGCACTACGTCCTGCCCGCAGCCGACCGGTTCGCCCCGCTGTCGGACCAGCCCGTTGCGCCGCCGTCGTCTGACCCGGCTGGCGGGTGATCAGGCTGTTGACCTGGGCAGGAGGGGCGATTCGGGCTTGCTGGATGACCATCCCACCCCGCTAGCGGGTCAACGACCCGCCCAGCGAGTCGGATGACTGACCCCGGAGGGGGTTCGGCCTGCCGGCCGTCCGATCACCGGGTACGCGGGTATCCAGGCCGCTCGATCAGGCCGCTCGATCAGGCCGCTCGATCAGGCCGCTCGATCCATCGGACCCGCGTCCGACCTGTGTCTGACCACTGGACCCATCGCCCACGCGGCCGAAGGGACCACGCGAACCGGACCTTCGGCACTGGGTGGACAGGGCGCGCGACAGTCGTGTACAGTCGAGGCCTACCTCCACAGCAGGAGTCTCTTGGCCTGATGCGTCAGCAGCACCGGCATCGTCGTTTCGCAGCCGTCGCGATCCGCGCGGATGGTCGACGTGTGCCCATGCAGCTGTCCGATGGTGCCGAGGTATCCCTGATCGCCAAGCTCGAGCTCGTAGCGCTCGAGCTTATTGGCATCCTTATCGGCTCCCGGCGGGAGTCTGGAGGACGACGAAGGTAGGGACACCGCGAAGGCGGCCCAGGACCACGATCCACCAGGACCCTCGCCGGGAAGCGAGGGTCTTTCGTTGTGTCGGCCCACCCGACACGCGCCACGACCCACGACCGACCGGACCGCAGATCGACCACCACCATCCAGCAGGGGCACCACAGGAAGGGACACGACGATGACCACCGAGCAGTCCGGGCCAGCGGCCCCGGACACCACTGGACCAGGAGCGCTGACCACCGAGCAGTCCGGGCCAGCGGCCCCGGACACCACCGAACCAGGGACGGCGGCCACCCAACCAGAAGGGTCCACCACGCCACCGCCGACGCCCGCTTCGGCCGACGCACGTGCCTCGACCATGGGCCGGCACGTGCCGGGTGCCGGGACCGAGGCTGCCGCGGAGATCGAGCGTGCCCGCATCGCGATGCTCTCTGACGCTCGTCCACGGGACCGCTGTCGCATCGGCGCCGATGTCCTGTGCGAGGCGCTCGTTCGCCAGGGCGTCGATGTCGTGTTCGGATATCCCGGTGGCGTCATCCTGCCGCTCTACGATGTCTGGGACGACCACCCGGAGATCCGACACGTCCTGGTCCGCCACGAACAGGGCGCCTCGCACGCGGCCGATGGCTATGCGCGGGTGTCGGGCAAGGTCGGCGTCTGCCTCGGCACCTCCGGCCCGGGTGCCACGAACCTGGTCACGGGCATCGCCACGGCGCAGCTCGACTCCATCCCGATGGTCGCCATCACCGGCAACGTGCCTGGCGCGCTCCTCGGCAAGGATGCGTTCCAGGAGATCGACATCACGGGCATCACGCTGCCGATGACCAAGCACAACTTTCTGGTCCGCCGCGCGGACGAGATCCCGCGGGTCATCGCCGAGGCGTTCCACCTTGCCCGGACCGGTCGTCCCGGGCCGGTGCACGTGGACATCACCAAGGACGCCCTCATGGCCGAGACCGCCGTGGAGCATCCGGAGACGGTCGACCTGCCCGGCTTCAAGCCGACGTTCGAGGGACACCCCAAGCAGGTCCGCATCGCAGCGGAAGCCATCGAGGCCGCCCAGCGCCCGGTCATCCTGGCCGGCCACGGCATCCTCCTGTCGGGTGCCACCGAGGATCTCCGCGCCTTCGCCGAGCGGACGCAGATCCCGGTGACCCACACGCTCCTGGGCGTGGGCGCTATGGACGAGCGACATCCACTCAGCTACGGCTTCATGGGCATGCACGGCTGGAAGCATGTCAATCGCGCCATCCAGTCGGCCGACCTGCTCATCGCCCTGGGCATGCGCTTCGACGACCGGGTGACCGGCAACGTCAGCACCTACGCGCCGAACGCACGCATCGTCCACGTCGACATCGACCCCTCCGAGATCGGCAAGAACGTGGCCGTCGACGTGCCCATCGTGGGCGACGTGGGACGCGTGCTGCGCGCGCTGACCCCGCTCATGCGTGCCCGGACCGCCGACGAACGAGCGCCGTACCTCACCCAACTGGCCGGCGGGCGCGCCGAGTCGGAAGGGGCCAGTTGGCACGGTTCCGGCGCATGGCGCGATGGCCTGCTGTCGGCCGACTACGTCATCTCCCGACTCGGTGAGCTGACCGACCACGATGCCAACCTGAGTTCGGACGTCGGCCAGCACCAGATGTGGCTGGCCCGCTACGCCGGCTTCCATCGACCCGACTCGCACATCTCCTCGGGCGGCCTGGGCACCATGGGCTTCGGCCTGCCCGCCGCGATGGGTGCGGCGCTGGGCCGACCGGACAAGGAATCGTGGGCGATCGTCGGTGACGGCGGCCTCCAGATGACCAGCCAGGAGTTCATGACCGTCGTCGCGGACTCCATCCCGGTCAAGGTCGCCCTGCTGGACAACGGCAAGCTGGGCATGATCCGCCAGTGGCAGGAGATGATCTACGGCGGCAAGTACCACTCCTCGACGCTGCCCGGGCCCGATTGGGCGAAGCTGGCCGAGGCGTACGGCGTGCCCTGTTTCCGGGCCACTCAGCCCGCGGAAGTGGACACGGCCATCCGTGCCGCGCAGGCGGTCGATGGTCCGGCGCTCGTCTGGTTCCAGACCGCCGAGAAGCAGAACGTGCTCCCGATGATGCCCGCAGGCAAGGGCCTCTCGGACCTCATCGAGACCTGGGAACCGGAGGGCGAATGACATGGCAGCGATGAACGATCCGCTGGCGGCACCGCCCGCCAAGGCAGCACCGTCCCGGTACATCCCGGGCACGGGGTCGGTCAACCGCCACGTGGTGGTGGTCTTCGTCAACGACCGACCCGGTGTCCTCAACCGCGTCTCGAGCCTTGTCCGGGCACGCAACTTCAACATCGAGTCGCTCGTCGTCGGCCACACCGAACGATCCGGCATCAGTCGCATGACGGTCACGCTCCGGGGCGACGACTTCGCCGTGGAGCAGATGGGCAAGCAACTATATCGGCTGGTCGACGTGCTCAAGGTCCAGGACATGCCGAACCAGCACCTCGTCGAACGCGAGCTGGCCATGGTCAAGGTGCGCGCCACGAACCACAACCGTGCCGAGGTCCTGCGCATCATCGAGCTGTACAAGGGCCGCGTCATCGACGTCTCGCCTGATAGCCTCATCGTGGAGCACAGCGGCACCGAGCAGGAGATCGATTCCCTGGTCGCGCTGCTGGGTGGCTTCGGCATCCGCGAGCTGGTGCGAACTGGCACGGTGGCCATGGCCCGCGGCTCCAGCGTCGTGGATATCGACGCCATCCTAAGAGCCGGTACCGTGCCGGCACTGCCCGTCGGAGTCGGCCCGACCGCGACCGCCGCCCAGGCCACCACCAAGGAGTGACGATGCCCGCCCGCATGTACTACGACAACGATGCCGATGCCTCGGCGCTGGCCGGACAGATCGTGGCCGTCATCGGCTATGGCAGCCAGGGGCATGCGCATGCCCAGAACCGCCACGACTCGGGCATCGACGTGGTCGTGGGCCTCGCCCCGGGCAGCAAGAGTCGCGCCCATGCCGAGAGCGCAGGCCTTCGCGTCGCGGACGTTGACGAGGCGGTACGCCAGGCGGATGTCGTGATGGTGGCGCTTCCGGACACCATCCAGAAGGACGTCTACGACGCCCAGATCGCGCCGAACCTGAAGTCGGGCGCCTTGCTCATGTTCGCCCACGGTTTCAACATCCGGTTCGGGCGCATCGCCCCCGACGCGAGCATCGATGTGGGCATGGTGGCGCCCAAGGGACCCGGGCACCTGCTGCGTTCGGTGTACGTGGCGGGCGGCGGCGTGCCGGCGCTGTTCGCGGTCGAGCAGGACGCCACGGGCACGGCCCGTGGACGCGTGCTCGCCTACGCTCGGGGCATCGGGTCGACCCGGGCGGGTGTCCTGGAGACGACCTTCAAGGAGGAGACCGAGACCGACCTGTTCGGGGAGCAGGCGCTCCTGTGCGGGGGTGTCTCGGCGCTCATCAAGGCAGCCTTCGAGACGCTCGTCGAGGCCGGCTATCAACCGGAGCTCGCCTACTTCGAGACGATGCACGAGCTCAAGCTGATCGTCGACCTGATGTATCGCGGCGGTCTCAATTTCATGCGCTTCAGCGTGTCTGATACCGCGGAGTACGGCGACTATGTCAGCGGACCTCGCGTCGCAGAGGGTGTCAAGGCCACCATGAAGGACGTCCTGATGGATATCCAGACAGGCACCTTCGCGGATGCCTGGATCGCGGAGATGGAAACGGGTGGTACCCGCTTCCAGCAGATGCGCCAGGCCGACCGCGACCATCAGATCGAGGAGGTCGGCGCGCGGCTGCGCTCGCAGATGGCCTGGCTCGACCCGGTCGAGGTCCAGGCAGGCCAGGCACAGGCATCGGCGGCAGGAGCCGCCAGGGGAGCAGCATCATGAGCGTATCTGGCGTAGCCCCCAGCGGCGGCACCCCTGGCGCCACCGGTTCCATCCGCATCTTCGACACCACCCTCCGTGATGGAGAGCAGGCGCCCGGCGCGTCCCTGACCATCGCCGAGAAGCTGGAGGTCGCGCGCCAACTGGTGCGCCTCAACGTGGACGTCATCGAGGCCGGCTTCCCGGCCGCGTCACCCGGTGACTGGGAGGCGGTCAACCGCATCGCCCGGGAGACCCGGGGTGTCGCGGTCGCCGGGCTGGCACGCTGCAAGGACGGCGATCCGCAGCGGGCGGTCGAGGCGCTCCGTGATGCCGAACGACCGCATCTGCATGTGTTCATCTCGACGAGCGACATCCACCTGGAGCACCAGATCCGGATGTCCCGTGACGAGGCGCTGGCCGAGGCGGTGAAGTGGGTGCGCTACGGTCGTGCCCAGTTGGGCCGCGACGCGGAGCTCGAGTTCAGCGCCATGGATGCGACCCGCAGCGACCCGGACTACCTGATGCAGGTCGTGGCCGCGGTGGTCGAGGCGGGCGCCACGACCGTCAACCTGCCGGACACCGTGGGCTACGCCATGCCCTCGGAGTTCGGGCCGCTCATAGGGCGTGCCGTGGACCTGGTCGGCAGCAGTGCCGTGATCAGCGTCCACTGCCACAACGACCTTGGCCTGGCGGTCGCGAATACCCTGGCTGCCATCATGGCCGGCGCCCGCCAGGTCGAGGTGACCATCAACGGGCTGGGTGAGCGGGCGGGCAACGCGGCGCTGGAGGAGGTCGTGATGGCCCTCCAGACCCGCTCCGGTGCGCTCGGTGGCCATACCACCGGCGTCGTCTCCGAGCAGATCGCGCCCACGAGCCGGCTGGTGAGTTACCTGACCGGGTTCGTGATCCAGCCCAACAAGGCCATCGTCGGGCGCAACGCGTTCGCGCACGAGTCGGGCATCCACCAGGATGGCGTGCTCAAGAACCCCCTGAACTTCGAGATCATGACCCCCCAGTCCGTGGGCCTGTCCGGGAACCGGCTGACGGTCGGCAAGCTGTCCGGGCGTCGTGGGCTGCAGGGCAAGCTCAAGGACCTCGGCTTCGACGTCGA